>JAUWMS010000347.1 GCA_030613045.1 Candidatus Latescibacterota bacterium
CCTGGCGCTTATACGCCGCCTGATTGGCCTGAAAATCCCGCTTGCGTTGAGCGTAGTCGGTTTTCAGCACAATCGTACTTGCGAGCACCAGGATGAAACAGAGGATCGCGGAAGTGATGAATCGAAAACCCAGAATATGGCTTGTGAATTCCTTGCGGATGAGAATCCAGAGCATGGGAGACTCCTTCCTATTTCGGATTGCGGATTTCGGATTGAACACCCACACTGCGATTGTGGATTTCGGATTGAAATTCACTGCAAAGTCGCGAAGGACACCAAGGCAACCCCAAGGGCTTGGAGTGCATTGCGGGCTTTGCGTCTTTGCAATCCGCAATCCGAAATCACCAATCACCAATCCCTAATCACGTCACGTCGTAGCGCATAAATTTGAGAAAGGCCCCCAGAAAGAAGAGGACGTTGAAGATCACTAAGAGCACGAGGTCTATGAGGGCGGAGTTGAGGCACGCGTTGAAGCCCCGTTCGTGGAATCGAAATTTGGGCAGTTGCTCGATCTCCACTTTGGCGTTCATGATTTGCTGTCTCTGAGCCTCGTCCTCAATATCTTTGGTCTGTCTTTGACGTTCCTCCCGGATTTTGCGCATGGCATCCTCGTATTCCCCCATGAACCGTTTGATGTCCTGTCGGAGGGCGCGAAAATCGGCGATGCCGGTGCCGGTTATGTGCGTCGCCCCATAAACGTAAGCCGCCGAAAGAGAGATTCGGGAGAGGATCACCGCTAAGTCCGCCTGCTCGTTGAGCTTTTTTCGATTGAAGTCCAGCACGCGCTCCCATCGTTTGTGGATACGCTTCTGGGCTTCTTCGAATCGGTCCTGCACTTTGTCCCGATCTTCCCACTGTTGCTTTTCGCGGATTTCCTCTTGGGCGGCTTGGAACTCCTCTCGCTGAATAGCCTGCTGTTCCCCGGCCATTTTTCCGGTGGAAGGAGCGGGTTGGATCTGTCGCGCAATGATGGGCGTGACGTTCGGGATGGTCAGCACGAGGATTACCCAGGCGAAAAGGGCCACCATCAGGGACGTGCCGGAGCGGTGAGTGAGGGTCGAGATGAACATCCCCAATCCGAAGAAGGCGGAGATGTAGAGCAGGGAAGTGATCAGAAATCCGAGGAGATTGAGCCACTGGTCGCCTTTAAGGGAAATCGGAGCAAGGAGGTAGGTGACGACCCATCCGCCGAAAAAGGCGAGGAGAAAAGGGATGATGAGGGAGAGGAACCCCCCGATCCATTTGCCGAGCAGGATGGCGTCCCGGGGTACGGAGTTGGAAAGCATCAGCTTGAGCGTGCCCTCCTCTTTTTCCCCGGAGATGGTATCGAACACAAAGAGGATGGCCAAAAGGCTGATGACGATGTTGACGATATACGTCACGTCGGGGGTCTGATACAGGAGAAAGAGCGGGTTGGCGTATTTGCTGCCGCCGGCCTGAGCCTCCTGCCATAGATTCACCGTGGCGGAACGGGTCATCTCCTTTTCCAGCCCTATGGCAAATACACCGAGTGCGGTGGGACGTTTCTCCGCGCTCAATCCCATCGCCTGCACCTCGGTGAGATCTTTAGCCTGCTTGAGACGCTGCTCCGCGCCGATCCGTCCCTCCGAATAATCCGTCAACTGCTTGCGGTAATTGGCCGACATCATGGAGATGCTGCCCATGATGAGGATAAAAAAGAGGAGGAGCGTGACGATAAAGCGGAGGCTCAGGATGTTGTTCAGAATTTCCTTACGAATAATCAGGGTAAGCATGATGTGATTCCTCCGAATGAATCTCACCACAGAGACGCGAAGAACTCAAAGGCAAAGGTTGAGGTTGAGATCACCCAACCTCGTCTTCTTAACCTTACCCTGTCTTTTCTTTGCCTTTCTTTGCGAACTCTGCGTCTCTGCGGTGCGTTTTCCTTATCCGGCTGCGGCGGCCACGGGCATTTCGATGTATTCCATGTAGAGTTGCTCTAAGTTCGCCTGAGCGGTTTCCTCCTTAGAGATGACTCTCCTGAGTTGCCCCTGGCTCATAATGCCCACCCGGTCGGCGATTTCCTTGGCGCGAAAAATATCGTGGGTGGTCATGAAGATGGCTTTGCCTTCGTCGCGGAGGTCATTCAGGAGGCGCAGGAATCCCGCTCCGCCTTTGGGATCGAGGCCGGACGTGGGCTCGTCTAAGAGAATGACCTCGGCGTTTTTCGCGATGGCGATGGCTATGCCGAGGCGCTGGCGCATGCCCTTTGAGAAGCCTTTGACTCTGCGCCGGAACGCGTCCTTCTCCAGCCCCACCCGCTCGAGCACGGCGTCGTATTCCTCCTGGGAGACATGTTTTCTGCCTCCGAGTTTGGCGAAAAAGTCCAGATTCTGCCGGGCGGTGAAGTTGCCGTAGAGCATGACGTTTTCGGAGACGTACGCTACGTGCTTCTTGGCCTCTAAGGGATTCTTGACGACATCCACGCCGCAGAGCCTGGCCGTGCCGCCCGTGGGTTCGGTGAAGCCCAGGATGAGCATCAGCGTGGTGGTCTTGCCTGCACCGTTGGCGCCCAGCATGGTGAAGATTTCTCCGGGCTGGACGGTCAGATTGAGTTGGTCCACGGCGAGGACGTCGTTCTCGTAGCGTTTGGAGAGATCCACAATTTCTAACATGGGTTGCCTCCTCGTGAAAAAAGACCCACAGCGGAAAGAAAGATAAAAGGTAAAGGATAAAGGATAAAAGTCCCCTCACCTCCCCCTCGCGTTTCACGTTTCATTTTTTACTTCTATCCTGGTTACTGGCGGACGGATGTTTGTACGGGATATATAGATCGCGTCCAATCTAAGCTAATGAAAAAAATGGGGATTGTCAAGAGGAAATTTTCGAATCGGAAACGTATGCAATTTTCCCCCAAAGCAAAAGCCGCCCTCAGTCTCCGCATGCTCAGGTGCGGCTTTATCCGTACTCTTCCCACACGATGAAGGGACCAGGCACCCCGGATCATCATAGAAATGATTGCTTGGATAGATGCCATTCGACGAACTCGAAATTTTCCTTGATCTGTGTCCTTGAAATGCTTATCTTTTGTGCAATAATAAAAAGCGCATACGGCGGCAAATAACGGAACGGACACACGGCACCACGCGGAGCCACACAGACGTGGATTTTTTGAGTCGTTTATCCGTGTTCATCCGCGGTTATCCGTGGTTATCCGTGTCCAATTTCGGAGGAACAATGAAGATACTAATTACCGGCGGGGCGGGATTTATCGCTTCGCACGTGGTGGATCGCACTATTCAGGCGGGACACGAGGGGGTCGTGGTGGATGATCTTTCATCGGGGAGACGGGATCACGTGCATCCGGATGCGGGTTTTTACCGGATCGCCATTGAGGATCCGGGACTTCGGGAGGTATTCGAGCAGGAGCGGCCGGACGTGGTCAATCACCACGCGGCGCAGGCGAGCGTGTCCGTGTCCGTGAAGGATCCGATGTTGGACGCGCGGATCAACGTGCTGGGATCGGTGAATCTGTTCGAGCAGTGCGCGCGGTTCGGCGTGAAAAAAATCATTGCGATTTCGTCGGGCGGATGCGTTTACGGAGACGTGGACACGTTCCCCATCAGCGAGCAGGAATCGTTCAAATCCACTTCGCCGTACGGGACGAGTAAAATCGCGATGGAATATTATTTGCAGTATTATCGGAAGCACTATGGGATCGGGGTGACGGTGCTGCGCTATGCCAACGTGTACGGGCCCCGGCAGAATCCTTACGGAGAGGCGGGGGTGGTGGCGATTTTCTGCAAGGCGATTCTGGAAGGGCGGGCGCCGACGATCTTTGCGGCCCAGGAGGTGGGGGACGAGGGATGCGTGCGGGATTACGTGTACGTGGGCGACGTGGCCCAGGCCAATTTCCAGGCGTTGGAGCGAGGCGATGGCGAGGCGTTCAACATCGGCACGGGAGTGGCCACGACGGTGGAGGGGTTGTATCGGACGTTGTCCGGAGTTGCCGGATTCAAGCAGGAACCGCAGTACGGCTCTCTGAGACCAGGGGATATCCTGAAGAATCTGCTGATTGCCACCAAGGCCGGAACTGGCTTGGGCTGGACTCCGACGACGACATTGGAGAAGGGGCTCCGGGAGACGTTTGCCTACTTCCAGGAGCATCCGGAGGGGGGAAGGTAGGGGGG
>JAUWMS010000200.1 GCA_030613045.1 Candidatus Latescibacterota bacterium
CTCGTTGAGAATACTCAGTTCCCCGGCCTTGATTTCGATGGCTCCCGTACGCAACCTGGGATTGACCATGCCCTCCGGCCGGGGCTCCACCGTCCCGCGCACGGCGATCACGTATTCGTTTCTTAGTTTCTCCGCTTTGCCATGCACTTGATCGTTGTTCCGCGGGTTGAAAACCACCTGCGTGATCCCCCAACGATCTCTCAGATCCACAAAAATGACGCCTCCATGATCCCGCCTTTTGGCCACCCACCCCATCAACAGCACTTCTTTTTCGATGTCCTGCCCGCCCAACTCTCCGCATGTATGCGTCCGTTTCAATCCCTTCATGGTTTCCGGCATGCCCGATGTGCTCTCCTATTTGAAACAGGAAACAACGCTGTGCCCTCTCCCTTTTCCTCGCCTAAAAAGAAAACCCGCTCATCCTTTTCTCTCGATAAGCGAGCCCTTCGTGTTTTTTCTGCGGCTGTCTGACCCAACCCCAACGACTCGGCCCGGCGGATCTATTCCTCAACAAAAATATAATTCCAGGGATTCACCGCCCGACCGTTATGGCGCACTTCATAGTGAACATGGGGCCCGGTGGATCGGCCCGTGCTTCCCATTTCAGCGATCTTCTCATTTCGCCGGACCCTTGCTCTGCGGTCAACCGTGGTCTTGGACAGATGCCCGTACAGCGTTTTGTACCCGTACCCATGATCTACGATCAGATACCTTCCCATCCCCCGGGTATATCCCGTAGCTTCGACGACTCCGTCTGCGGTAACGCGGATCGCAGTACCCGTGCGTCCACTGATGTCCAGTCCTTTGTGCATCTGAAGGCGTCCGGTGAACGGATCGCGGCGCATCCCGAAGCCCGACGAAAAATAGCCTTCGCAGGGTTTGATGGAGGGGGTATGGTCTCTCAGATTCTGATCCCGGGTCAGCCGCTCCTCGATCTCGGTCAAGCTGACTCGCTCCAACTCCGTCTCCCGCAGAAGCTGGTCCAGGCCTCCCTGCACTCTGGATACCAGAAGCTCCGCATCCGAAGACAGGGGCAACACAGCGTTTTCCTCTTCGTAGAGCGGGCCGCCGACGCCAACCTTTCGGGTGTCTTCGTCAATCTCCGGGAGGTTCGCTAATACCCGGAGCGCTTTGCCATGTTCGGTCAAATCGCCGATTTGTTTCCCCAAACTCCGGACGTTTTCACCCATCGTTTCGATGCACTCCAGCAACTCTGTCTTTTCCGATCTGAGCTGCCGGAGTTCCTTCTCGTGGATGACCTTGGCGTAATATCCAACCGTGTAAAAGGCGAGGGATCCCAATAGGCACACAAAGGCCAACACGGCCATCCAGATCGTCCTGTGCGAAATGCCCATTTCCCGGATATCGGAACGGCCGTGAGGGACAAGCAGCAACGTCAGTCGTTTTTGTGTCATAGTCCCTTCCTAACGCGCAATATTTCGAGGTCCGTTTCCTCTGATGGACATGGTCAAATTCTTATTGCAATAACCGCCGAGACCACGGAAGGAAAGCAGCACCCGGCACTTTCCTCCGGTATCCCTTCCTATTCTTTCGGAAACTATTTGAAAAACTTGAGTCAGCCACTTGCAAAAGCCCAAAAACGAGAAAACGCCACCCGGCGTAAAACGGCAAAACGGCTTTATTATGGTCATTTGAGATGCGAAATGGCGAAGCAATCTCAACTGAAGAGTGTTTTGCAAGTGGCTCTGTTATGCGTCTTTCTTCAAAAAGTGGACATAATGTAACGAATTCTTTGCACATTGTCAACAAAAAAATCGTGTATCACGAAAAACCGGGGAGGACGCAAGACATCCTTTTTTTCCCTCCCTGATTTCCCGGTGTCCTCCTTGGGCCATACTCCTGCTCGAATGGGCGGGTTCGCTGGGACGCCTTCTGTCGCTTTCGTCATTTGCCGAACGACGTAAGTCGTCCCTGCAAGCCATCAGAAAAAGGGGAGCGGACGAAGCTATTCTTCGGAGGCGGGCACCTCATCGCCCTCTTTTTTCTGACTACGCATGGCCTCCAACTCCGCTTCCTTCGCGTGGAGATCAATCTCCAGCATTTTCAGCTGCTCCACTAACTGCTTGACCTCCTCCTGATCTGCGATCGCCGGGGCATTTTCCTCCGATAGGAGGTGATAAGCTATGCCTCCCAATTCGGTGAAGGTCTTGTTGATGTCCCGATTGACTCCGGCGATGTCTAACTTCATTTTCCCGATACGGCTCAGTTCTCCGGCCTTCTCTGCCGCGATCGAGGCCCCTGCGGACACGCCTTTCTTGACTTTCTCCCATAGGCTATCCATCGTGTCACCTCCTGTCTGTTTTGGTAATTGGTGATTGGTGATTGGGCATTAGGCATTGGAGATTAGTGAGTACTGATCTCCGACTTCTGACTTCTGACCTCTGAGAAAGATTCCTGAATATCCGGAGTTCTTATAGAAGACTTCGGCTTAGTTCCTCCTTCGGGGCCGGGATTACCGTTTTGGCCACCAGCATCCCCGTTTCCATGGCCTGCTTCGATCCGGCTTCCACGGCGGCTTCCACGGCAGCGACGTCGCCGGTCAGGGTGACGTAAGCCTTTCCTCCCAGTCCGACGGCCAAGCGGATCTCAATGAGTTCCACGGCTCCGGCTTTTGCGGCGGCATCGGCCGCGATGACCGTCGAGGCTACGGAGAAGGTTTCGATGACGCCCAGCGCATCCAATTTCGTCACGCTCGTCGTGGCTGAGATCGCGGGAAAGACGCTCGGATGCACGTTGGGGAGAATAAAATCATCCACCACCTTGTCCGCTCCGATCCGCTGTCCGGTAGCCACGCTGTTCTGCACCGACGCGACTTCGCCCGCCACGAGGACCATGAACTTGCCCGGACAGATCGTTCCCACCCGCACGATCTCGACCTCCGCGGTCTTCAGCATCGCGTCCGCGGCTTCGATCCCCTTGGCTATGCTGTTGAATTCTACTAATCCGATGGCGCTATACACGCATGCTCCTTGGAATTTTTTCTCGTTCCCACGCACCCGCACGGGAACGAGGTTAAGCGACTGAAGTCGCCACTACAAACCGGCTATTTGGCATACGCCTTAATGACTTTGGCGAGCGCCCGGCCGATCTGCTCGCAAACGGCTGCGGTGAAGGTGGGAAAGGCAAAACAGGTGAAGGTGTGGCTCTGGTGCCAGACCGCATTGGGCACTTCCACGTTGCTGTAATCCACACTTTCGGGATCGGCGTATTCCTTTGAATTGAACGGGAATCCGCTTTTCCCGAACGCATTGCGCGCCGTGTAAGCCCTTTCCGTGTGGCACTGCGGCCAGAAAACCTTCCAGCACGGGGCCCCTTCAGCGCCTGCCGCCTGAACGAACTGATCAATATCGCACGTCATATTTTCAATATCCAGCGAGAAGGCGCACACGAACCATCCGTTTTGCCGCTCCTCGGTGTCTATCGGCATATACTTCACCTGAGGCAGATCCTTGATACGATCCATAATGATATGGGCGTTGCGTTTGCGTGCGGGCAGGTTCCAATTATCCATCCGATCCAATTCGGCCAGACCAATCGCGGACTGCATTTCGGTCATCCGGTAGTTCCAGCCGACCATATTGTGAATGTACGACAATTTCTGTTCCATTTCCAAGAGGTTCAGGCGTTCTTTGACATCGTATCCGTGATCGCGGAAACTGCGGGCATTCCAGGCCAGTTCCTCGTCGTCCGTGGTCACCATGCCGCCCTCGCCGCCGGTCGTGAAGGTCTTGTTCTGACAAAAGCTGCACCCGGCCATATCTCCGATAGTCCCCGTTCTCTTTCCCTTGTAATATCCGCCAAACGCCTCGGCATTGTCCTCGATGACATACAGATTGTGCCTTTTGGCGAAGGCCATGATCGGGTCCATATCGCAGACGTTGCCGTACAAATGCACGGGCATAATCGCCTTCGTGCGCTCGGTGACCAGCTTCTCCGACGACTCGACGCTGATGCAATGGTCGTCTATGTTCACGTCCGCAAAGCGGGGAATGGCGCCGGCCTGCACTATTGAAAAACCGCTTGCGATGAACGTATAGCTCGGCACGATCACCTCGTCGCCCGGGCCGATGCCCAGCGCGGTCAGCGCCACGTGAAGAGCGGCGGTGCCGGTGTTGACGCTGATGGCGTATTTGCTGCCCTGCCACTCCGCAAATTTTTTCTCAAATTCCATCCCCTTCGGCCCGGTCCAGTAGTTTACCTTGCCGGATCGCAGAACTTCCTCCACCGCTTTGATCGCCTTTTCGTCGAACTGAGGCCAGCCAGCTAACTTGTTCGTTACCGTCTTCGGACCGCCCTCGATGGCTAATTTTTCCGACATGGGTTGCTCCTTTTTTTCCATGAAAGACCGTTTCGTCTAATCTCTTGACCGCTTCCTCTCAATGACGATCACATCCCCCACCGCGCTCACACGCCCCGACAAGGAGGCATGCACCCTTGCTCCCAATACGTTTTCCGGAATTTCGGCAATGACGTCGCCCCGACTCACATGATCTCCGACCCGAACGATGGGGCGTGCCGGCGCACCAATGTGCTGCTTGAGTGGAAGGGATACCCGATCCACATCCGCCTGCACCTCGGTCAGGGGAGCGCCTCGATCGTACGGCGCCAGTCCCAGACGCGCGGTCAGCCGCTCGACCGGAATCCGACGCCACGCCTTCTCCTCCACCGGTGGGCGGGCAGGTTCTTTCTCCCATTCCGGCTTCACATCCAAGCGCGTCAGTTCGGCTTTCATCCAGGCACACGCTTGCTTTGGAGCAAGTCCCATCGGACAGGCGTACAACTCACAACACCCGCATTCGGAGCACAACAAGGCTCCGGCCATCACCTGAGCGTCCGTGGAAAGGGGATGAGAAAGCGCGCGCATAATCCGATGCGGCTCGATACGATGTCCCGAAAGGTAGCGGGGACACAGGTCGGTGCACTGGCGGCACTGGGTGCACGCGGATCGGTCCTGCCGGAGCACTGTCGAAAAGGAGAGGTCTTTGCGTCCTTTCAACGGGTGATCCGAGGGAAGCACGAGGATCGCATTGGTCGTCTTGGTCACGGGTTTGGAAAAATCTTCGACGACCGATCCCATCATCGCGCCGCCGAGCAGCGCGATGCATTTGTCCTCCGTCGCCCCTCCGGCCAGTGCGATCACATCGCTCAAGGATGCGCCAACAGGCACGGTCAGAGACATCGGATTTTGCACCGCACCGGCCACGGTCAGCACGGTGTCCACCACCGGCTCGCCGTCCATCGCCCGCCGGATGTTGAGCAGCGTCTCCACGTTGCAGACCACCGCGCCCACGTCCAACGGAATACCGCCCTCCGGAACCGCCTGGCCCGTGACCGAAAGCACGATCTCCTGCTCGTCCCCAGCGGGATAATACGAATCCAAAAGGAAAAACTCGATCCCGGAGCCTTTCGAGGCCGTCTCCAACGCCCGAATGGCCTCGGTGTAAGCTTCCTTAACCGCGATGACCTTGCGCTCCGCTCTCACCGCCGAAGCCACATGCTCCAATCCCTGAACGATCTCGTCCGCCCGCGCGGTCATCAATCCTCGATCCGCCTCCAGCAGCGGCTCGCATTCCGCTCCATTAGCAATCGCCCATCGCGCTCGCCCGGAGAGTTTGACGTGCGTCGGGAATCCCGCTCCTCCGGCGCCCACGACTCCGGCGGCTCGAACACGCGCCACGATGTCGTTCACTTCACCGCCCCCCGAGTTTCACCGCAAAGGCGCAAAGCACGCAAAGAAATTCAAAAAACAAAGGTTGAGGTTGAGGTTGAGGTT
>JAUWMS010000445.1 GCA_030613045.1 Candidatus Latescibacterota bacterium
GTGCTCACGTTGGGATTGCAACTGGCGGTCATTTACGTTCCTTTTCTGCAACCCATCTTCAAAACAGCACCGCTCTCACTGTGGGAACTTTTGGCCTGTCTTGGCATGTCCACCGTGGTTTTCTGGGCTGTGGAAGTTGAAAAGTGGGTTAGGCGGCGCAGAGAGGCACCGGCATGAGCCGGAGAGCGGGAAGCCCATGAGAAAGTGGGAAAGTGAGAAAGTGAGATGGGGAAAGGTACCGCTCGCTTTCCCTCTTTTGCGTCTGCGGGGGATGTTGGCATCCAGCATTCCGCTTTTTGATCGCTTTTGTCGGCTGCCCGCTGACTCCTGATCCCTGACTGCTGACTGCTGACTGCTGCGCTGATAAGAGGTTGCTATGGGACTCACTGTTTTAGAGATTGAAGTGGGAAATCCGGCCGATCCGGAGGTCACGGAGAAAATCGAGTTTCTGATTGATTCGGGAGCCATTTACTCCGTGGTGCCCACGCCGATTCTGCAAAATTTGGGCATCGAGCCGTTGACAGAACAGGCGTTCCGGTTGGCGGATGGATCGAAGATCGTGCGAAAAAAGGGAGGCGCGCGCTTCAAGTATGAAGGTCAGATAGGCGTAGCGGATGTTGTCTTCGGCGAAGAGGGAGATAGTGTGCTCTTGGGAGCCTTTACACTTGAATCGCTCGGATTGGTCCTCGATCCCCTGCGGCGGGAACTGAAGCCCTTGCCGATGATGCTTGCCGGGCTGTCGGCTTGACAACATCTCACTGCAAAGAGCGCAAAGCACTTCAAACAAGGGACAAAGCTCAAGGAGTCTTCCTCCTTGAGCCCGTTGCCCCTTGGGTCTTTTCTCTGCGGCCTCTGCGTGCTCCGCGGTGAGAATTTGTCCGGAGGATACACGATGAAACGTATTTGCGTGGTAGGCACCGGCTACGTGGGCCTGGTGACGGGAGCCTGTCTTGCGGATTTCGGAAACGTGGTGATTTGCGTGGATGTGGATGCGGGAAAAATCGAGGAGTTACGAAAAGGGCAGCTCCCGATTTACGAGCCGGGGCTGAGCGATCTGGTGCAGCGCAATGTAAATCGGGGCCGGCTTTCGTTCTCCACGGAGATCCCCTTTGCGATCCAAAGCTCGGAGATCCTCTTTATCGCGGTGGGCACCCCTGCGCGACCGGACGGCGGAGTGGATCTTTCCTATGTGATGCGAGTGGCGGAGACCATCGCCGATTATATGGAGGACTACAAAGTTATCGTTAACAAAAGCACCGTTTCCGTGGGCACGGGTGCGGAGATCGAGCGGATCATTCGCGCTAAGCAAAAAGAGCCGGTGGCGTTCGACGTGGTGTCCAATCCGGAATTTCTTCGGGAAGGATCCGCCATCGAGGATTTCATGCGCCCCAATCGCGTGGTGATCGGCGCCCGGACCCAGCAGGCGTTTGACACGATGGCGGACGTTTACAGGGCGTTGTATATGATCGAAACCCCGGTGATCCTGACGGACATCGAAACCGCGGAGATGACTAAATATGCGTCCAATGCGTTTTTGGCCACCAAGATTTCTTTCATCAACGAGATCGCCCACATCTGCGAGCACTGCGGCGCCGACGTCCAGATGGTCGCGCGCGGGATGGGACTGGATCAGCGGATTGGGCCAAAATTCCTTCGGGCCGGTGGAGGATATGGCGGGAGTTGCTTCCCCAAAGACGTATCGGGCCTGATTCACATGGCAAAAGATGCGGGCATTGAGGCCACCATCCTTCGGGCCGTGGTGGATACGAACGAACGGCAAAAACGGCTGATGCTGGAAAAATTGGAGCATCTGATGGGCGACTTTGAGGGAAAAACCGTGGGCATCCTGGGGCTTTCGTTCAAACCGGACACGGACGATATTCGGGAATCGCCGTCGCTCACAATCATCCGGGGTGTACTGGAGGGCGGCGGGCGCGTGAAAACGTTCGATCCGACGGCTGTGGAACCCACGCGCAAACTCTTCCCGGATATCGAATACTGCGACGACTCCTACTCGACCCTCCAAGATGCGGACGCTGCCGTGCTGATGACGGAGTGGAACGAATTCAGAAACCTCGATTTGCCCCGCATCAAAAAGGAGATGAATACCGCCAATTTCCTGGATTGCAGAAACATGTACGATCCGGGTGAGATGGAGGCGTTGGGATTTCGTTATATGGGCGTGGGACGAGGAACAACAAAAAAACAATGAGCAATGAGCAATGAAGAATGAACAATACCCCACCCAACCACCCCAATTCGGGGAGGGATGTGGAAGGGCATTGCTCATTATTCATTATTCATTGGGGGTTCGCTATGATTGAGGGCGTGAAGATCAAGAAGCTCCGGGTGCTCCCGGACGAACGGGGGCGTCTGATGGAAATTTTTCGGAGCGATGATCCCCTGTTCGAGCAGTTCGGGCAGGTGTATCTGACAACTACGTATCCGGGTGTAGTCAAGGCGTGGCACTATCACAAACTCCAGACGGACAACGTGACGGTTGTGCATGGAATGCTTAAATTGGTGCTCTACGACGACAGAACGGGTTCGTCCACAAAGGGCGAGGTAATGGAATTTTTCGCGGGCGAGCACAACCCGCTGCTGATTCAGATTCCGAAGGAGGTCTATCACGGCTGGAAGTGCATCGGGGAGAAAGAGGCTTTGGTCATCAATTGTCCCACGGAAGTATATAACTACGAGCACCCGGACGAATATCGCCTGCCTTACGACACGGAACAGATTCCCTACGATTGGGAGATTAAGATGGGATAATACAAGCAGGTAAGTAGATGGACAAAAATCAACTTCCCATTTCACCGCAAAGACGCAAAGGACGCAGAGCCCCTCCCAAGTCAAGGATTTGCCGTGCTTTGGCTTTTTCGTGTATTTCGTGTATTTCGTGGTGGGAATATGAAAATGATTTTGTCTGGGAACTTATAGGTAAAGGAAAAGGCAGAAAAAGCCGGAACTTCTTTTCTTTTACCACTTCCTCTACCTTGAACGATTTTGAACTTCTTTGCGTTCTTTGCGTCTTTGCGGTGAGAAAGCAATCTTAGTATCGAGGAAAAACTTATGCGAAAGTTGAGTGGGCATATTCTGGCGTTTGTTTTGGCCACCTTCATCGTGCTGGTCTTTGGGGCGGTCGTGCTGAACTGGATCGTGATGCCCCGGGTGACTCGACAGGGGCAGGAGATCGAAGTGCCGGATGTGGCGGAGCAGACGGTGGAGGAGGCGGAGGACAGGCGCGAAAAAGCCGGGCTTCAGTTGGTGTTGGAGGGCGCTCAGAACGAT
>JAUWMS010000352.1 GCA_030613045.1 Candidatus Latescibacterota bacterium
CACCCCTCGAATCGCCTGAATCTCCGCCCGGATCACCGGCTGCTTGAATGCTATGATCGCCAGCGCCTCCAATGCGGCCGGCGACAATTTCGTCTCCGTTTTTCCCAAGAACAGCTTCTTCACCCACGGCCCATACTGCGACCGCGTGGCCATCTGAAATCCCCCCCCTACCTCCGCAATAAAAAACGCCCGGCGTTGCTCCCAGTATTCCTGATTCAGATGCTCGATCACCTCCCGGATCGGCGCAGGGCGGCCGTTGCCCACCAAAGATTCCAGGCGATCCGGATTTAAGGGAACGTCCGTGGCAAACAAGAGCGCTTCCACTGCGGATTTGATCTCTTCGGATTCCATTTTTTTCTCGAGCTATGTGAAACGTGAAACGTAAAAGCTTTCTTGAGAGGTCTTTGCGGTCTTTGCGGTGCTATATTTATTCCAGATGCTCCAGGTCTGCTAAATCCTGAAATCGGCCCGTATCCCGTTTGTTCTTTTTGAGATTTTCCAGATCAATGAAGTTGACCGTTGTTCCTTCAATATTCATTTTTACTCTCGAAGCATAGCACCTTTCAAAATCAACGCCTTTGATCCGGGTCAGGAGGTCAATGCGGTTTGGCGGATATCCCAATTGAACCACCTGATCGGGATTCAGAAAATCTTCGGTTTTCAGATCAAGTGAACCGAAACCAAAATCCTTCAAAGCGTTGAGCAAATTTTCCGCATTCCCTTTATCCAGCCCAATCCACACGTCTATATCTTTTGTGTAGCGTGGATGACCATGGAAAGCTACTGCGTATCCACCGATTACGAGATAACGAACCTTATGTTCGTTTAATAATTGTACAAACTCTTTGAAATCTTGGCTGAGTACCATATTTCCAGACCATGTATTCCTGTCGGATCGTTTCTAACGCGGCAAGACGTTTCTCGCAGGATTGCGTTTGCCAAAAGGCAAAATCGCTTTGAGCCTCTTCCAGGTTCACTTTCGTAACGACGGTTTTATCCATTCTGGAGGATTCCATTTTGGGTACTCTTTTCCTGCAATGCTATTCCTTTGGGATCAAGTCTCCGCCGACCTGGTTTACATAATCGCATTCTGGATTCTCCGGCCTCCAGCCGAATCGGCTCAACGACACCTTCCCATCCGCATCGAAGAGAACGCCTTCGGCTTCAAGAAGAGAACGCTGACAATTCTCCAATCCCGGCTCTGACCGCGTGCTCACTCGCCCTTTGGCGTTGATCACCCGGTGCCATGGGACATCGTTTTTTGGTGAAAGGGCGCTCAGCGCATAGCCGATCACACGCGTATGACCGGAAATTCCCGCAAGCGATGCAATCTGGCCGTACGTGGCGACACGCCCATTGGGGATACGCTTCACGACCGCATAGATACGTGGGTAGAGGTCGTTTTTATTCATTCCTCAAACAGATCGGGCTGAATGGTTGTCCGGATCAAACGGCAAGAGCATACGGCCTTATTTCCCGATCCAGACGCTCGGCTATTGTATCCTCAGCTATGTCGAGTTCGTAATCCATCTGCAATCCCAGCCAGAATTGAGGAGAGGTGCCGAAGTAACGGGCCAGCCGAAGTGCAATATCAGCAGTGACAGGATATTCGCCCACTATAATTTCATGGATTCGTCGGGCTGATACACCAATACTCAGCGCTACATCATCCTGGCTTAACTCCATAGGGTTCAGGAATTCTTCCACTAAGACCTCTCCAGGATGAACAGGTTTTAGTTTTTCCTCTTCCATAGCCGCGTTCTCCTAATGATAATCTGTGATCTCTACGTTGTACGCGTCTCTATCCTCCCATTCAAAGCAGATGCGCCATTTGGCATTAATGCGAATGCTATATTGACCCGCCCGATCTCCGCGTAGTTTCTCCAGGCGATTTGCCGGCGGAATACGCAGGTCATTCAGCATTATGGAACGGTTCAGCATACGTAGCTTGCGTAGAGCAAGCTGCTGAATATCGTACGGAAGTTTCCGGGAACGCTGTCGGAAGAAGATTTTCTTCGTTTCTTTGCATTTGAAGGTTCTGATCACAGCGATAACTATATAAAGCAATACGTTAGAGGTCAAGTGCCTTGGCGGAGAAAAGTGCGGACATTTGCGCAAAAGTCTTTTAATGGACCGGTGATATGCCTTGGCGGCGGCTATCAAGCTCAGGTTTTTATGTATTCCTTTTTAACCCATCCTCTGGTTTGAACCTGAACCTCAAGCCATCCATTGCTTTCCTGCACAATCTCTACCATCGTGCCCTGTGACAGAGGAGGTGCAATCGGCGCCGCACTCCGCATAGGCCCGGAGCGGATATTGAGCCTGGATGCCGTCACCATGCCCGGATGACGCACCGGCGGCGATTTTTCCGGTCCCTCGTCCGCCCGATCACGATAGAGCACCCGTTCGCGCAATGTGTCCAAAGGGAAGGCGGGACCGGGATCGGTCTTCCGCTGGGGCGCGATCTCCTCATGACCGAGAATCGAGGAAATTTCGTACGCGTCCATCAGCTCGACACAGACCTCCTGCACGAGGGCGATCTGTTTCTCCGTGTACCGGTGCCAGTAGGAGGGTTCAGATTCGTTTGGTCGATTCAGCCCAATAGAAGGAGAATCGACTCGGTGCACCGCTTCCACGACCTCCTTTTCGGGATAGGCCCTGCCGAACCACGCCACGTACTCGTCCCCGCTTTTCGTCAAGCGTCCGGCGTTGTCCACCTCGATGCCGATCGCGTATTTGTTGAACCCGACGCGCCCTTTGTATGAACTCTTTCCCGCGTGCCAAGCCACCGTGTCGAACGGCACCAATTGGGTGATCGCTCCGTCCCGTCCGATGACGAGGTGCGCCGAAACCTTCATCCTCGGATCGCAGAGCGTCTTGACGGCGGATTCCGCCGAAGCGCCCGCAGTATAGTGGATGATGATGGTATCCGGAAGGTCGGCGCTGAAAGCCCCGCCGTGGTTGGGCGATTCCTTGTAGATAACACCATCCCCTTCAAGACGATGTGTATCGCTGATGGTCATGACATCCTCTTTTACGAAGGGAACACAGTGCAAATAAAGAGTGTTCCCCAAGGGAACACAGTGCAGATAAGGAGTGTTCCCCAGATGAGATTTTTACCGCAGAGACCGCTGAGCACGCCGAGAAAACCCTACGATTTGTCTTTCTCTGCGGTCTCAGCGTTCTCCGCGGTAAAACGATGTCCGTTGGAAGCTCGAGGTCACCGACCGTCAGCCCTTGGCCTCGTCATCCAGCAATCGGCTCGTGCCGCTTCCCGTGATGATGCGGGTCATGCGGTTGTGCCCCCCGCGTTTCTCCGCGGAGCGGCCAATGAACCACGTCGCCACGATGCCGGACCAACCGGCCCAGAACTCGGTGGGCAGTTCAAACGGTTCCACCACCGCGCCCGTGAGGGACTGGATGGCCGGGATGATGCAATAGTTCAGAAAAATAAATCCCAATCCGGCATACACTACCGTGGGACGGGCCCGCTTGGTGTAGTTATCCCCCTGCGTCAGTTCCGCGACCAGCACGCGCTCCTTGGCCTGAAGCTCCGTGCGGATGGTCTCCTCGATCTCCGAGTCGCGCTTCTGGACCAACGCCTCCAATTCCAGCTTGAACCGCTGCTTCTCCTCGCCGCTGAGATGGAATTGATCCACGATTCCACCGACCTGTCCCACCAATGTGCCTACGCTTCCGCCCAGCAAATTTGTGATCCAACTCATGGCTTGGCCTCCTCCGTTGAATGGTGAAACAACCACCCGCTCTCACGGACTAAACAGTATCCAGATATTTAGTTCTGTTTCCCAGAAAGTCCTTGTAGATCCGGTAATGCTCGGTCTCTTCGTACTCAATGGGCTGAACGGGGATATGGTCGAAGCTGTAGATCCGCGCCCCGGGACATGCCAACAGAATCGGGGAGTGCGTGGCGACGATAAACTGAGCATGCCCGGCCTGGCCCATATCCCTTATTACGTTCAGCAATTCCAGTTGGCTTTTTGGGGAAAGCGCGGTTTCCGGCTCGTCCATAAAGTAAATCCCTTTGATTTGGTACCGGGCCTTAAAGTAGGACATCAACGATTGGCCGT
>JAUWMS010000217.1 GCA_030613045.1 Candidatus Latescibacterota bacterium
AATGTCAAGGGGAAAATATAGTATGGGGCACTACAAACAGGCCCAAATATATCGTATCAGTATTATCAATTACTTACGGACCAAAAAACACTCAAAAAAGCAATTCCTTCCCAATTCTAAACTAAATATGGTAAACTTGGGCTAAGACACACTGAGAACTTCTCAGGTTTTTCTTCGTGTGTCTTCGTGCTCTTAGTGGCTAATTTTCTTACTCCCACACGGGAGCGTGGGAACGAGAGGACCTCGACCTCAACCTGAAGCGCTATACCGCCATCCGCATCAATTCCTGATAGGCCTCTATCAAGCGGTTTCGGATCTCCAGCGTCAGATCCAGCGCGATGTTGGCTTTTTGCACGGCGATCATGACCTCGTGAACGTCGGTCACCTCGCCGGCCGCAAAAGAGGCAATCTTCGCATCCGCTCCGCTCTGAAGACTATTTACGTCCCCGACGAATTCCTTGAGAACGTCCTTGAAGGCCGGTCCATCGGATGGCCCCGGAGCCGCGCTCCGATCCATTTTCTTTTGAGGTTGAATCTCCATCAACGGAGGATGGATGGCTATCCCTTTCATCCGCGATCCTTCCATCGAAGTCCGATGGGAAATGGCGCCTTCCTGCCTGCCTCCTTGTGGAAGCCGGAGGGGGATCAGCGTTTCCCGTCGTTTTTCGTTTTTCCTTCATTGTTCAAATAAGATCGAACAGACAGCACCTGCCTGATATACGCCAGGGTCTCGGCGGGCAGACGCCGCTCCCGTACGGCTCCCGGACCTGCGTTATACGCCCACAGCGCTTCTTCGAGTTTTCCGAAGCGGTCCAGCTGGCTCTTGAAAAACCGGAGTCCTCCCCGAATATTCTGATCCGCATCGAAGGAATCGGTGACCCCCATTTCACGAGCGGTCCGCGGCATCAATTGCATGAGCCCCCTCGCTCCCACCGGGGAAATGCTGCGTGGATTCCCTCTGGACTCCACCCAGATGATCGCCCGCGTCAGATTCGCATCTACGTCAAAAAAACGGCTGTAATATCGAATCGGCTGCGAAAATCGCTCCACGCGCTCCATGGACATCCATTTTTTCTGCCCAAGGCCCTTCGGTTTCCGGTTTATGCTGTTTCGTACCACCGCATCCGTCGTCTCCCGGGACCAGCTTCGCGCCGCGATGGAAGATGCCTGTTTTTCATCCCAGCTTCTCAGCGAGATGGTGGAGGCGAAAAGTTCAAAGGGGCCGAATGCAAACAGCAGGCACGGAAGCAAGGTGCCTATTACTCCTACTCCCGAAATCTTGCCTCCTCTCCTCTCCGACTTTCGCATATCGAATCTCCCTGAAGGTTTTCTATGTTCGAGGTAAATAACGTTCCCATTTCACCGGAGAGGGAAGAACGTGAGAAAGTGAGACGGTGAGACCTCCCACTTTCCCGCTTTCATCGCTTTACCCCCTCAGATCAAGACGTCTTCCGAGTAGCACATCGCCGCCGGATTTCATCGTGCCGGACGGATGATAGCCCCCTGCCCTCGTGGCCCATTTCACACCGAACGCCTTTTCGAGGGCCCCTTGCTCTTCCCGTGAAAGCAACTCCTGGAAAGAGGCGGTGGAACCCGTCTCCGTCATCCGTGCCGCTCTTGCTTGAAGGGATTTTGCCGCGGACGATGGCTCCTCTAACGCCGCATATTGAGAAGGGATCGCTTGTATGTTCATCGAATTCTCCCGGAATTCAAGGTAAAGGTAGAGGTAAAGAAAGATACCTGACTGCTCTTTCTGTTTTACTCTACCTCTACCTCTGCCTCTACCTGTTTGCTTTTCAGATGTCCAACGCCCTCATCACGAGGTCTTTTGCCGCGCTGATGACGGTTACGTTGGCTTCGTACGCTCTCGTTGCGGCGATCATATCCACCATCTCAGTGACGACGTTGATGTCCGGAAGCGCCACGTACCCGTTCTCGTCCGCGTCCGGGTGGGAGGGGTCGTACTCCAGCCGGGGAGCCGCCGGTTCCTCGCTGAACTCATCGGCCCGGACCCCGGTACCCGCCGCCTCGCTGATCTGCTGCTCCTTCTGAGCAAGATGCGAGCGGTTGGTTCGCGCCAGCTTGTTCACCTCGGCATCGAGGGTGGTTCGAAACGGACGCTGCGTTTCCATCGGTCGCATCGCCACCCGCTTGCGCTTGTAAGGGCCGCCTTCCTCCGTCTGAGTGGTGTCCACATTGGCGATGTTGCTGGCCACCGCGTTGATGCGGCGTCGCTGCGCGCTCAAGCCGGTGGCGCTGATGTCAATGGCTCCGAATAGTCCTTGGCCGATCATACTTCCTCCTTGGAGAGTATGGATTTGTCAATCCGCAGTCCGAAATCGTTTAACGTCCCCGTATGCTGCGCCGGAGCGCCTGAATGCGATCGGACAGAAGCCGTGCGTTTACCGCATACTCGAGTTGGTTCTTCGCCAGGTTGCCCATCTCGACGTCAATATCTACGTTGTTCACGCCGCTCGGATCGCTCTCATCGTCGGGCTGGAATGCTCTCGGTTTTACGGTCGTGACGTCTCTTTTTCCCAGCGCAATGTGGGCGCGGTGGGTGCGCGAGCCCTTGACTTTCCCCCCGGCCAGAGCCTCGCGCAGATCCTCCTCGAACGCGACCTCCGTTCTTCGATACCCCGGGGTGCTGACGTTGGCCACGTTGTTGGCCACGGCTCGCTGGCGGAGCGCCGTGGCATCCAGGACCTTTGACGATACGGGGATGCTCGTTTTGTTGAAGAGTATTTCCGTGATCATAGTGCCCCGCAATTCGTGCATCGTGAAAAGATGACGGGTGAAAAGGAGTGGGGGAGTGCGCGGCGAATCGGAACCTGGAAGCGCGCTGAGGAGTGCGAATTTTCTCCTGGAAAAGACAGATGGGAAAAAAGGAGTGGCCAGTCCGGGACGTCGTCTTTTCTACACGCAATTCCTATGCCATAAAAAAAAGCGCCCCAATCGGGGCGCTGAATTACGAGCCTTCACTAACGTTAGAAAGCGGCATACAGAAATAAACGGGTTCGCAGTTCGCGGGGAGACTTTTCCAACGGCACTGTAAAGCCGGGAAGCGAGCAAAAAACCTCATTTTCTACCAGCAGACCTTTGCGCTCTTTGTGACTTTGCGGTGAAAATTCGAGGATCACCTCTATATCAAAATGGGTGATCTCACGGTCCTTTCAAAAGCCATGTCGAGAAAATATTTCCTGTACCGGATGGATAGGCTTTCCGCCCACAGGACCTCGCTGCAACGTAAGCGGAGTTCGCACCGAAATGCCCGGAAGCCGGGGCATACGCCTTGCTATTCTTTGATGTTTCACGTTTTCCGTGTCAGGGGATGCACTCCGCAAATCAATCTTCTTTTCGGGGAACGAAAAGAAAAACGCAAGGGGAATGGGGAGACTTACGAAACACGCGTTATCTGCACGCGAAAAGGCTCCTTAACCCCGACCGTCTGGGAAAAAAGGCGTAAATGGACAAGAAGGGGATACGTCAATTCCTGGCCTTTACTCACCAATAAAAGCCCATTTTTAGCCAAAATATCCTCACAGGCAACCGCAGCCATGTCGGTGTCGAGATCGCCTACTCTAACCTGCTTAATTTCCACGTCCACTTCGTCCATCCGGAGGTTCCCCAAAGCAGCTACCACCTGCGGATTGTATACGTTCGGTCGTAAGCGCAGTTTAGATAAGCTGTCTTTGTATGATAGACCGCGAATCACCAGTTGGTCGAAGTCGAGGGCTACCTTTAGGATTTGTGACCCCAGAGCGGTCGTGTCTTCCTGCGTCAAATCTTCCGATGGGGTATAGGCGCTAAAAGGACGTAGTTGTCCTTCAATCATACGGGCTATTGATTCGAGCCGCGGAATGCTGACCAGGAGTTTACACCCGATCGACGGATGAGTGGAGAATAATTGCTGCTCGTCCAGGGAGAATGACGCTCCACTGGAAACCCTTTCGTACATCTTGGCCGGCAAGGCGATGCATCCAATTTGTGAGAGCATGGCAGCCAGTTCAAACTGCCACAAGTCGGCCAGTTGCATTTGGGCGGCAATATGCTTGACGTAGGGTCTGATACGAGAGGCCCGGCTAAAGGCCAACGGATTTACCAGACCCAGTAGTTCAGTTAAGACTTTCACACTGCCGCTGAGCGTCTTTTCTAACAGTTCCCGTTCAGCGTTGATCAGGCGGTATTGTTCGATTCCCGATCTGAGCGCGTTGGCAAAAACTTCCGGCGGACAGGGCTTGGTGAGGAAACGAAAAATGTGCCCCTCATTTACAGCCTCTGCGGCGGTCTGTAAATCCGCGTTGCCAGTCAGCATCATCCGCACGCTGTCCGGCGCGCGCTCTCTTACCTGGGTCAGGAACTGGACCCCGTCCATACCGGGCATTTTCATATCGGAGACGATGACCGCAAATGGACCCTGGAGATCCATGGTCGCAAGTCCCTGCTCTCCACTCAGTGCCATCCCGAGATCGAACTCTTTCTGCAACTGGCGTTTGAGACCCGCCAGGACGTTGGCATCGTCATCTACGAGAAGAATTTTCTCGGTCATCAGTGACCTCCTTTCGGATGATATTGAGGCAGTTCTTTCGCCACACGGGAACCCGTTCGGCCCAACCTTGTTGAGCCAAATAGGTGCGGTCCATTTCCGATGCAGTGCCCGACTTTTCTGTGTCAGACGCCTCGTGTTCCAAAACATTGGCTACGTGCACGGCCACCAGCGGATTGAAGTCTTTGTCCGGATGTTTCCCCGGGTTGTGGTGGAAGGCCGCAGCCACGAACAGAGAATCGGGCAGCCCCCAGAACTCCATGAGGAAGGCGCCCACTTCCCCGTGACTCGCGTCGAATATCCTCTGCTCCGCTTCGGACTGCTCGATCCCTTCTTCCGCCGCAAGCGCGAGCGCTGCACCATATTTTTCAGGGAGGTATGCTGCGAGCACCAGTTTACCCACGTCGTGGAGCAAGCCCGCTATAAAGACCTCATCCGATGACTTCTGATCGGCCCTTTCCGTCAGAGCAATCTGTTTGGCGAACGCCCCCACGGCCATACTATGGTTCCAGAGCGCGTCAGGCGATAAGCTCTCCAGTTTGCTCTGGTCAAATTGAGAGAAAATATGGATGGAAAGGATCAGGTTCTTGAGCGTTTCCAGACCGAGGAGGACGACGGCCTGAACGGGATTGGCGATATGCCGGGGAAATCCGTAAAAGGCGGAATTGACTAACTTAAGTATCCTGGCCGTCATGCCTATGTCCTTCGATATAATCTGTCCCACTTCCCTTGTCGAAGCATTATTGGATTGAACGCTCTCCACGATTTCGTGGTACAGAGACGGCAGGCTGGGCAGCGTCTCTATCTGCGAAATCACTTCTCTGAGTCCGTCGGTCGCCAAGTGATCCCGCATGGACCAGGCATTGATCAGCGTAGATTTCAATTTTCTTGGATCGCAGGGCTTGGACAGATACTGGTGTATCATACCACTGACCTGAAACATCGTTTCGCTATCCGTCTGACCGGACAGGGCAATGCGTATCATCCGGGGATGGCGTTTCATGACTTCCTTCAAGAGTTGGGCGCCGTCCATACCGGGCATACGCATATCCG
>JAUWMS010000337.1 GCA_030613045.1 Candidatus Latescibacterota bacterium
AGTGTACACACGCACCGTATTGTCCGTTCCCACCCGCGTGCGGACGCTTACGGAAGTGTCCGGCTCCTTCCTCTCGCCCCAACGAACCCGGCCGAGATTGGCCTCCGCGCCGCGATCTATGATTTCCGAGGTGTAGAGCGCGTCCGGGACAAAACCGCTCGCATAGACCTCGAATTGATCGATCTCAAAAGGATCGGCCGCGGTGGATTTCAAGGTAATATAGCGCACGTACTCCGGTTCGGGAAACGCCAAATCCACGACCGCCCCTCTATTTCCCGGGGCCGCATGGAAAAGGTGATAGATGGGCTTCCCCTCCGCATCCCGCGTTTCCGGGCGGCCGTCGTTGAAGTAGATCTCAAATCCCTTCATATAAAGATCTTCGAGCCCCTGGAAATACAGCGGGAAAAACCGGACCCGGCTCACCGGAAAGGAGGCCGGCAGAGCCATATTGATCTCGATCCCCTCGTTCGGAATGGGCCGGTTGAAAAATTCAAAGCCCGCGGTATCCCGCATCGCCTCCACCGTGCGCAACAACTCGGCGTCCACGTTCTTTTTCCTCGTATTTGGACGCAGGGAAAGCACTGTGCTGTCCGCCAGCATCACGTCCGTATTGTTCGGAAGTCGCACCGGATCCGCGTCCGCCGCATCCGTGGGCAGGCTGACCATCAAGCCCCCCCGCAGTCTCAGATCCGTTCCCTCGGGCGCGAGCAGTCCCGAACCGTCCACCAGCCGCCTGAGCCCACCCGCCCCCTTTGCGCTGGTCCAGTCCATTTTCGGACACCAGATCAACCCGTCTCTCCTCGGGTTGTAATAGCTCTGACCGCCCGCTTTATTTATAAAAACAGTGAGCGTTCGGTTCGTAACGAAAAAACGGCCCTCTTGGTAAAGCGCGTTCAGGATATTCACGGTGGAATCCGCCTCCTCCGGCCGGATCCACCCATCCCTTTCGTGAAGCGCGTCGAACGTGCCCCACTCCTGCCACAGCCGGTCTTCACCCACCACGAAGGTTTCCACTTCGGCCCATACCGGTGTGCTTCCGGAAGCAAGAAACACGGACATGATGGTCAAGAGGAGCAGAGCGTACAAACAAAAATTGCGGATTTCGGATTTTCGCACCGCAGAGTCGCAGAGAACGCAACGAACTTCAAGACCTGGGTTTTGCCTTTCTTTGCGCACTATGCGTCTTTGCGGTGAGATTTTCTTCCGCAATCCGCAATCCGCAATCCGCAATACATAGAGGAATCCCTTCATCAAGAACCTCCCTATTCACGTTCCCTGATCAAATGTTACGAATCGAAATATCTCGTTCCCACGCTTCTGCGTGGGAACGCAGACTTGGCGCTCAGCATCACAAACACTGGAAACTTCTGACAAGAAAGAAACCCTTAACGTCTGAATTTGATTCCAATTTTCTTAGCGGTTCTTTTTGTAGCGCCGTAGAACTGCTTACGGGTTGATCCAGCTTGCTTAATCATGCTCTTGAGTAAGAAGGCCTCAAAATCATCAACTGCATGATCCACGGTCACTTCAACCGTTCCGGCTTCTCTCGTGGCGGCATATTTATGATGAGAACCGACAGAGTTTTTCTCCTTAAACCCCAATTTGTGAAGAATATCCAGAACTTCTCTCAGGTTCAAAATGGGATATCTCCGGGGCATCTTAAGCCCCTACCGCTCTGAGTCGAAAACCATCCCACCGTTCAATGAACGGATAATACTGAGACGAGGGCTTTCTGAACCAGTTCCCTATCCATATCTTCAACGTAATCCACTGATATTGAAACCGATAGGAAAAGGGCGCCGCGCGTAACACAGCGGGATCTTTATCTCCAACGTAAAGTTGGATATTTTCTTTCAACTTATCAACGACCGTATCGAAGGTCTCCGCACAATCCACGAGATTAAGATCAATGCAGGAGGCAACCCAGCGGTTCCCTTTCTTCATCGCGTAACATCTAAACTGTTCCATTGGAGCCTCTTACAAAAGTCATAAAAGTGCAGCCATTTCAAAGGGGTCGGTAGGTCTATCCGTTCTTGTCTGATCTGGATGACCATAAAGCTGAACAGACAGGAATGTCTGTTCTACCAAGCGTTTGCAAAAAATGTTTCGATACCATCCAAAAACGTCAATTTTCCCGCTGCACCGCTCGCTGGAACTGAAAGGTCAGATCCATCGTTTCAACGGGGGCGCCCCAGGCGTCATACCGAACCTCGATATCCTCAATGGAAACCGTGATCTGACGCACATCATCGTGAAGATCGGGGAAAACCACAAAGCCCTCGACGGACTGCCCGCTGAAAAGGATGTCGTCTGAAAAAAGAGTTTTCTGAAGGAGGTCCTTTCGTTCTTCAAAGCGGCGGTATGCGTTCCCGGTGTACCCCAAAATGAAAGGGTAGTAATACTCGCTCATCGCCTGCAAACTCAGCGGAAGGTACTTTCTGTGGTTCTGGGAAGTCATAGTAATTTTCGACGGATCAATCCGCATCTTCGGATAGGTGTAATTTTTGACCTTCAACTCGAACACAGTGAAGCGCTTGGGCGGGTTCTCCGTGCCGCGCGCCTTCCAATCTCCGTACGTATAAGGATTCGTGGACTTCTCCCCGCTTTTTGAAAAACCGGCGAACTGACGGTTCAGCTCCCCGTCGGTCATCGGACGCATTCCCACCTCGAGCCGGTCCCGGATAAAAGTGATCGTGCCATCGTCACTCACTGTCATTTCGGACATCTGCTCCGTTTCGCTCAGCGGCGCGAAGGGACCCGGAACGAGGCGATACGCACACTCCGAAAACAACAGGAGCCCGCTGAGAAGCAAAAGCAGACCTGTAAAAGTAGAGTATTTTTTTCTCACGCCGATCCCTCCCTCCGCAAATGAGAAAGTGCGAAAGTGAGAAAGTGAGAAAGTGAGATTTCCGCCATCGAATTTCACACTTTCTCCCCGTCCCACTTTCACACAGATCGCTGCGCTTACACAGAGGGGCGTGATCAAATCACGCCCCTCTGTTGAACAAATTCAGCCCACTATTTGAACGTGGACTTGATGGAACCCCACGTGCTCGACTCGACGGCCGTCACCGTCTCCTCAGGAGCCACGAGATAGAAGGACGCGAACATGCTGGCGTCCGTCCAGGCATCCGCGAAATTAAACGTGGTGCCAACGTTGTTCAGCCCATCGGCGTCTTTGTCCCTCAGAGAGACGTTTCCACCGATGATCTCGCCCGCGGTCAGGGTGTGAGGCGTGCTCGTCGCCTCGGCGACATCCAGGAAATCCCACGTCGTCACACCGATCTCACCGCACCAGCCGGTGGCGCTCTTCTGAATGCCGTAGAAGGCATGCGGAGCCACCCACGACCACTCCTGGCCCTCAGCCGGGCTGAAGAAGCCCAAAGGCATCGCGGCATCCCGGGGATCCGGCGTGAGATACCACTGCTGGGCCGTGCAATTCGTTGGCTCGGTCTTCCTGAAGTTGCCGCCCGTGCCGCCGGCATCAATCAGGAACTGGAAATGATCTTCCTTCCAGGTGCCGCCAACCCCCTCCTCGGGGAAGAAAAACTCACTGTCCGTAACATTGCACCCAATATAGTACATATTGGTGGACGGAGCCCAACCGATGTACATAGCGAGAAGGTCCCAGTCGTCCTTGTCCACTTCGCCTGTCGCATAGACGGTGCTGATGCCCGGCTGACCGTTCGGATCCAGCGCGGAATCTCTAAAGTCCGCGCCGGTCCAGTAATACGCTCTGGGCATGAAGGCCCAGTCGCTCACATCACCATCAATCGTGGGAACGTCCCCATCCGCGATTCCGCCGATGTAATACACGATTCCCGGAGGCTCGTACGCGATGGCCATCGAAGCGAAGGCGATCACGATCGCAAGAACTACCAATAGATGCTTCATTTTAAGCGTCCTTTCTGCTTAAAACCTTTACGACAAAAACCGCCCAAAGATTCAATCGAAGATCTATGGATGGCAAGACGCCATGCCATACCCCCCGATCTGTCCCGGGCACGAATGACAAAAAACCTCCTTACTCGCAGAATCACCCCCTTTCGATCATAAGATAATGCCCCTGAAGCGTGTCGCAGGCGGTTCGGCCTTATTGAACGCCTCGCTCCCGCTATACCCTCCGAGCAGGGCAAAATTTAAGATAATCTTGACCACCCAATGAAAAAAAGGTTCATTCCATTACAAGAATCAGGCTGCTGTCCTGATTGGTCTGATCCTTCAGACGAAACCGGAGCGTAATATTTCCATCCATCTTGAATGTCAGTGGTGGATTGTACTTTAAATC
>JAUWMS010000253.1 GCA_030613045.1 Candidatus Latescibacterota bacterium
CGGATATATTGTGTACCTCCCCGGTCCCCAGAGTTCCCACACGCGATACTTTTGCTTCCACCCTGAATCTGTACGTTCCACTAAAGTGACCTTCAGGAAGTTGACCCCCATTCCCTCCCAGGAAAAGGTGGGCGTGAGCCCCTCGGATACCTGGACCTCTATGTGTTCAGGTTGGATATTATACCTGTCCGGCGGCATAAATCTTGTGCCCCCTATGGCATTCCGGTCATGGCAAGACACCGTTACTACATATTCCACCCCAAGCGTAAGCGTGGATTGGCGGTAGGTGGAATCGGTCACATCCACCGCATCCTCCGGAACCTGACCATAGGTCACCGGCGAATAAATGTCGTCCCTGTCGGGCGTCTGGACGGCCCACACCGCGCATAGTTCATCATCCCACCCTCCTACTTTATCCTCAGCGGGAACAACCGCCAAGTAATTGACGGGCCCACCCTCCCAAGAGATGGCTGGCGCGATTCCCGGCGATACGGAGACCCCCTTGATCTCGTCGGCGCCAATCCCCCAGGAAATAATGTCACAGCCACACCATATCAAGACTACAAGAAGAAATACTATGGCGCAATATTTCAAGAAAGATTTCATCATTCCGTTCATAATCTCTCCCGGATGCATGCGTTTGTTTTTCACCAAAAATCGCCAAAATTGCCAGTGCCCCAATCTTTGAAATCTTTGAAATCTCGGCAATCTTTGAAATGCTTAAAACTCAATCCCCCGCTGTCCCTTAATCCCCTTCTGAAACGGATGCTTGACGGCCACCATTTCCGTCACCAGATCGGCGGCCTCGATGAGTTTGGGATGCGCTCTGCGCCCGGTGAGCACCAGGTGCATCGCAGGGGGCTTCTCCCGGATCAGCGCCAGCACCTCCTCGACCGGCAGGAAACCGTATCCGACCACGTAGTTGATCTCGTCGAGGATCACAACGTCGTATTCACCGGCCAGCACGATCTTCCTGCTTTCCTCCCACGCCTTGCGGGCGGCCTCAATATCCTGAGCAATATTTTCGCTTTCCCAGGTAAAGCCTCTGCCCAAAGGTCGTATCTCGAAAAGGGGAGCTAACTTCTCAGCGGCCTTCCGTTCGCCGGTCTTCCATTTGCCCTTGAGAAACTGGAGCATGATCACTTTCATTCCATGCCCCACAGCCCGCATCGCCAGGCCCAACGCGGCGGTGGTCTTTCCCTTCCCATCGCCCGTGTGCACGATGACCATCCTCTCCCACCCCCTTTCCCAATTGCCTACGATTTCAAAGAGTTCAAAGATTGCCAAAATTGCCTGCACCCCAATCGGGATGTTTCAAAATTCTCCTAACAATTCGCGTAGATTTTCCGGTTGGTTCGAAAAATTGTTTTCCCGAACCTCAGATACCACAAAGCTAAGTATCGGGATTACAAAATCCCGATGCAAAAAAAAATTCAAAAATTGCCCAAATTGCCAACACCCCAATTTTTGAAATCTTTGAAATTTTGGCAATCTTTGAAATGCTTAGAACTCGATCCCCCGCCGGGCCACGATCCCATTCCGGAAGGGGTGCTTCACCTCCCGCATCTCCGTGACCAGATCTGCCATCTCCATAACTTTTGGATCCGCGCCGCGCCCGGTCAGCACCAATTCCACATCTTTGGGCTTCATCTCGATCATGCGCACGATCTCATTCACCGGAATCAGGCCCAACGAAAGCGCACAGTTCACCTCGTCCAGAATGACCACGTCGTACTCACCGGACTCCATACACTCCCACGCGAACGCGAGCGCGTCCATCGCCGCCTCCGCGCTGTCCGACGGACTCGACTCGCTCCGACTCCCCAAATGAACGAATCCCTTGCCCGCCGGCACAATCCGAAATTTGGGAACCAAAAGCGCCGCCGTTTCCAACTCGCCGGTCTTCCGCACGCCTTTGATAAACTGCACCATCAGCACCCGAAATCCGGCTCCCACCGCGCGTATGGCCAATCCGATGGAAGCCGTGGTCTTCCCCTTGCCGTCTCCCGTGTACACCTGAACCAGCCCGCGATTCAGTCCCATGATCCTTAGCGTTTCCCTCCCGGATCCCTTTTCGCACCGCAAAGCTTGCCCTGAGCCTCAGAGGGACGCAAAAGAACAGAGGGCGATCACAAGGATCGCACCCTACGCTTCACGCATCACGTTTCACGGGATCCTAAATATATGGAAAAGGCTGCCAAAACACCAGAAAAATCAACCGGCAATCAGTACGAAAAACAGGCCCGTCAGTTCCCCCACCTCGATCCCCGCTCCCAACGTATCCCCGGTCGCTCCTCCAATCCTGCTCCGAACGTACGCCGCAAAAAGAAGCGCGACAATCCCCCCATAGAGCACGAACAACAGCCCGGTTATCCGCATCAGTCCGAAGACCGCGCTTAGTGTGAACACGGTGGCGAGGATGGCCTCCCGTGCACCTGCGTGCTCGATGAATGCGCCGCCTAAGCCTCCTTCGGGCCGCGCATAAGGCAAAAGCGTTGCCTGAAGCACAATCCCCCATCGGGCGACCATCGGGATCAGCACCAGCGCCAACCCCTTCGATCCCGCATTCAGATCGGCGAGCAGTTCCACCTTGCCCAGCAGGATCAGGATCAGGGCGACCGCGCCCATCACGCCGATGCGGCTGTCCTTCATAATCGCCAACATCCCCGTGCGATCCCGCCAACTGAGGAAGGCGTCCGCGGTATCCGCTAATCCGTCCAAGTGCATGCCGCCTGTCAATAGAACCCATCCTACGACGCACAGAAATGCCGAGATGCGCTCCGACATCACATGAATCAGCCCATAGTGCAGCCCGCACAAAAGTCCCCCAATCGTCAGACCCACGAGGGGGAAATAGGCCATACAGCGCCCCATATCCTCGGCTTCGGCGCGAAGGTTCCACGGGATGGGAATGGCCGTCATAAACTGGAAAGAAAGTAGAAGTCGTTTCATATCACTGATGCCCCTGATGTTCACTGATAAAGACGGAACAACCTCCGAAAATTAGTGGGTGGAAGGTTATCGCTTATCCTTGGGTCTCCTGAGAGAACGCAAAGAATGCGGAAGAAGGCGATTTTTGTTGACTCCAACGCGCTTATTTGCTATATTTATTTCATTAGACTTCCGAAATCTGGCAGACTTCGGAAGTTTTCCACTCCCAATAGAGAAAGGAGGAATCCCCATGGCTCTTCCGGCAGAGCAGATCGAGCATACCTATATCACCCGAAAAAAAGGCGTCTGTGGGGGAAGCGCTGTCATCGAGGGGACAAGAATCTCTATCCATTGCATCATAGGGTATTGGCAGAAGGTCGGCTATACGCCTGAAGAGATCGTCCGTCAACTCCCTCATCTGACGCTTGCTCAGGTATACGACGCGATTTCGTATTACTACGATCACAAGAAAGAAATTGATGAGGAAGTTCGGCTTAACAGCGATGAGGAATACTGGAAACACCGCATCAAAGACCTGAAAACCGAACTCGTGAAACGGGAAACGTAAACTCCGGAATTACGAATTTATCCCCACAGCCCGCCACATACAACCCACACCACAGAAAACAACAAAAGTTATTCCTTCGAGATCTCAATAGAGACGTCAGCAGGCAAAGCCAGCCCCGCTTCTACCTCAATAACTTTGAGAATCCCAACCGGAACGGGACAAGAAGGATGGGGACAATGTTTTATGGCCAATTGCAACGTGAGAGGGCCTTCCTCTCTATGCGTGATCTCCCGAAAAGGATCTACCTTGCGCAACTCCTCGGCCAAATGCTGGATTTCCTCACAATCGCTCTCAATCGAAAGGTCGCAATGAGAGCCATTCATACGAGCCTCTACCTCGGTTGTGAATCCACATATTCCCGAAAAAATCTTTGCTTTGGACATAGTTGTCTTCCTGTCTATGCTTGGGTGAATGGCACAGCAAAGCCGTATCTGTTGTCTATTGTTCGTTGTCCGGAACATCTTACGACGGACGATACCGCACGGGCCACGGACAACGAACAACGGACAGGTGCATCCGAAATGCTCCCTTCTTGAATCCACAGAAGCCGTTCAAAAATTTTTTAAGAGCTGCCTTAGCAACCAGATTTTCCGCCAAGCTCAAGTCCGACGCAAAATGCGGGTGCGCATAAGACGCCAGCACATTTCCCCCCATGATTCCATCCCCTTTTCCCGCCCGCCCGCGACGTTTGACCGCTTCGTACGCGTAGGTGACTTCCCCGATTTCCTCAACGGTGGACCAGTGAACTGGGTTGTTAGCCAGCTCTATCGGGATTTTCAGAAGAAGCGGGGAAATTTATTCCCACGCGCGGTAGTGCTTAACTTTACAGAAATGGTTGCTTGACGTCCGTCGTCCGTTGTCCTTCGTCTGTTGTAGTATGGAAAAAACGTCGGGAAGCCCGCGGAGGCAGTGATCTTTCCCAACGGACTCCCGAAAAAACGCAAGCTATGCCCATATGCAGGAGAATCGGGAAATACGCCCTTTCCCCCTCAGACTTTCCCGGACACCCCCGCATTCTCAAAAGTCGCCATTTCCGCCAAAACCTTCGTTGCCGCTTCGATGATCCCTATGGCCAACGCCGCGCCCGTGCCTTCGCCCAGACGCATCTCCAAATCCAGAATGGGCCGCCATCCCATCCGATCCAGCACGGCTTTGTGGCCCGCCTCCGCAGACCGGTGCGCCGCGAACAGATAGCCCGATACGGACGGCTGCAACGTGGTGGCGACCAAGGCGCCTGCTGTGGAGATAAAGCCGTCCACCACCACCGGAACGCGCCGGGAAGCCGCCGATAAAACGAGGCCGGCAATCGCTCCGATCTCGAATCCGCCCACCTTCGCGAGCACATCCACGCCATCTTCGGGATCGGGTTGATTGACCCGAAGCGCGTGTTCGATGATCCGAACTTTATGCGTCAATTGCTCGTCGTCGATGCCCGTGCCTCTGCCCGTCACCTCCTCCGGGGATTGCCCCGTGATCGCCGATAGGATCGCGCTCGACGGCGTGGTGTTCCCGATCCCCATATCTCCGGTGCCCACGATGCCGACACCCCTCCCCTGCGCCTCAGACTCGAAAAGCGCGATCCCCGCTTCTAACGAGGCGACCGCCTGATCCCGGTGCATCGCAGGTCCGCGCGCTATA
>JAUWMS010000400.1 GCA_030613045.1 Candidatus Latescibacterota bacterium
GCTGATGGCTGTGGAGGACCGTGCACACCGGGAAGACACGAACAGCCCGATGGAAAACATCACCGCGATGAAGATCATAGCGATCAGCGCGGACAGCCCGAACGCTCCCCAATCCGATCCCGTGAACGCCGATCCCTCCCAAAGGAAGATCAATACCGCCGCCGCCAGTAGAGAAATAAGAAACGGCAGCATCAGACTGACGTAGCCGCCAATCCACTTGGCCAGGATCACCTGATCTCTCGGCACGCTGTATGATAGGAGCAGCTTCAACGTCCCCCGCTCCCGTTCTCCTGAGATCGCGTCGTAGCTGTAAAAAAACGCCAACAGGCTGATTACCGCGCCCACAATAAACAGCATATCCGCCACCGGGAAAAGCAGCACCGCCGGATTCGCATTCGGATCCCCCTTGAACTGGGGCATCCCTCCGGTGGAAATCTCCGCGGTCCGATCCGGCGTCTTTTCCAACCCATAGAACAACATCTGGAACTCCTCCGGTGGCCGGTCCACCCGCACACCTCGTCGCTCCAACTCCCGATAACTTCCATACTCCTCCGCCTGCTCCTTATAGGTAATGCGATTCGTCTGCACATTCTCCCGCTTATACGCCAGATCGCCCCTCAGCACACTCACACTCACCAGCGCCAACACCACGCACAGCACAGCCGATATGCCAAACCGAAATTCCAGAATATGGCCGCGCAGTTCCTTCTTGATTAAATTCCAGAGCATGGTGTATCCCCTCCTGATTGCGGATTCTATTCAGCATTCAGCATTGAATATTCAATGTTCAATACTCAACAGTTCCCCCCTCATCCCATCTTATATCTCAGAAACCGCATATACGCTCCCAGGAAAAAGAGCAGATTCATGACCATCAGGATCAGAATATCCAGCATAGCGCGGTAGGCGTACGGCGAATCCCGGTTGTTCTATCTGAAACTCCGGGAGTTCTCTTGGATCAATGGGCGCATCGCGGATTTCCCGGCGTTCGGCCTGGTCCTGGACTTGGGAGGCTCGTTGGGATCGTTCTCTGCGGATGGTCACGATGCGTTGGGTGAGGTCCCGCTGAAAACGCTCGATCCGCTCTCTCAGAGATCTGAAATCCTCGATGCCCGTACCGGCCAGATCGGTGGCGGCGTATATGTAATTCGAGGACGGAGAAATCCGGGATAACAGCGCCGCCAGCGTAACCTGTTGATCCACCCGCCGGGTATAATCCTGCATGATGGCCTCCGAGCGTTCCTGGATGCGCCGACTGGTCTGATCCCATATCTCCTGACGCGCTTCCTCCGTCTGAGCGTTTCGCCTCGCCTGTCGGACCCCCCGCCATTCTTCCCGCCGAATGGCCTCCTGCTGTCCGGCGATCACCCCGGCGGACGGCGCAGGAATCAGCTGCCGGGCGAGAATCGGCACGACATTCGGCACGATCAACACGAGCACCACCCACGCGAAGAACGCGATCATCAGCGACGTAGAAGACCGCTCTGTCATCGTCGAGACCAACAGACCCAGGGTGACGAACGTCGAGATGTACACCATAGAAACTCCGAGGATCGAAATCAGCCCCAGCCATTGATCCCCATCGAGCGTCAAAGACGCGGAGAAATAGGCGACCACCCATCCCGCACACCATGCTACGGCGAACGCCACCGCCAGTACCAGCACACCCGCGATCCACTTCGCGATCAACACCAGATCCCGGGGTACCGGGTTCGACAGGATCAGCCACAGCGTCTGATCTTCCCGTTCCCCGCAGATGGCATCGAACGCAAGCAGGATCGCCAGCAGGCTGATCACGATGTTCACCACGTACACCAAGTCCGGGGAGGGATACAGAAAAAACAGCGGATTGGCGTATTTGCTTCCCCCAAGCTCCACTCCTCGAAACAGCGACACCGTAACCGACCGGGCCATCTCCTTTTCCAGTCCCATGGAAAACACGCTCATCGGATTGGGCCGCTTCTCAGACATAATCCCCGAGGACATCAAAGCCCGGAAATCGCTCGCCTCCTTCAAGGCCGCCCGCTGCCGCTCTTTTGTCTCGGCATAACTGCTCAATTGCTTCTGGTAATTGGACGCCATCATCTGCACACTTCCGATCACGAGCGCCACAAACAGAAGCAGATTCACCGTAAAGCGCAGGCTCAGGAGATGCGCGGTGATTTCCTTGCGAATGAGTACACTGAGCATAGTCGAAACTCCCTGTGGCGCCAACCCACTCTGGCGACGAAGGTACAGCTATTGTTCACATTTCTTTGCAAAGTCCGGATATAACTCCTTTGCACATGCTGGACAAAGGCCATGACTAAACTCAGCTTCCGTGCGGTCTCGAATATAGCCTTCGATTTGAACCCAGTCGCCTTGATCATCACGTATTTTCTTGCAGTTGGCACATATAGGAAGGAATCCTCTAAGTATCTTGGTAAGCGCATCTTCGAGCCGTTTTTGCAGCACCTCCCGTTCCCTCTCCGCCCGTTTACGCTCGGTGATGTCCTGTCCAATGCCCAAAATCCCTACCACTTGGCCGCTTTCATCGAATCTCGGAGTTAGGGTTAAATTGACCCATAGCTCGTGCCCATCTTTGGTTATTTCCTCAATCTCGAAGCTTGTCCCCTTCTTATTGTGAAATACAAAGGATCTGACCTCCTCAACGATTGCCTTTGTACCCCCTTCACCGGGATATAGAATGTCGATCTTATGACGACCGACGATCTCTTCTGCTTTGTATCCAAACATGTTCTCCGCCCCGATATTCCAGTAGAGGATATTAAGATCCAAATCGGTGGAGACGATAGAGATAGAAGAAGAGCTTTCCAGGATGTTCTGCAAAAGCTTGTTTGTTTCCCGCAGCGCATCCAGTTCCTCGAAAAGCTGCTCTCTGGTCTTATCTTCGTTGCTCATCTCGTGCCTCTTAAAATAGTCGGTGATTTCGCCTCAACGTCGGACGGTGTTTGTCCGCGTCGTCCCCAACGACTTATACTCATTTCACTACATAATGAGACTTTTTCACCGCAAAGGCGCAAAGATCGCAAAGAACTTCTTGAGAAAGAGGGGGGGCTCTGCGGACTTTGCGGCTTTGCGGTGCGGTTAGAAAAAGTCTCAAAATGAACTCAAAAAGGTATTAGACCACAAACTCCTTCCAGTTCCCCTGCTTGAACTTTCGCGCCATCAGTCCCCCTCGGATCCTTCCGGCCACCCAGATGGCAGTCCGGATCCCGACCGTCTCCCAGCCCATAGGCTGCCGATACCCGGATGAGGAGCAGGCAGATAATCGTATAATACCCAATGGCGCTATTTTATCAGAGGCTGAATTCAGCAATAGAGAGAGGGACAAAGCCATTTTCATCAGGCTCACGTTCCTTCCATTGGACAAGAATATTAAACGCGGCCACAGCAAATGCCGGATGAACTGAAATCCGTATGATCCTCCGCTGACCGGTGACAGGGCGGAGAGTCGGCGTTACTTCACGGGCTTGAGGATCAGCGCGCGGACACGAGGTACACCTCGAACTTGTATGTATCCCCGCGTCGGTATCCGGCGTCGTCAACGCGGATGCGAGCGGTGTAGTTATTCTCAGCATTCGGCTGCTGAATTACGGTGATGTCCCCTCGTCCTTCGAGCCACTTGA
>JAUWMS010000552.1 GCA_030613045.1 Candidatus Latescibacterota bacterium
GCGCACCCTGCCCCCCCGGATGGGTCGGAACGAAACAACTGCCTGCCGCCGGGGAGGGTCGGGGGCGGCGGCTTTGTGCGAGCCGGCGGGCGGGGGGATATGTCTGAGAGCCGCCAACGCGGCCGCGACGATGGCCACGGCGGTCAGCGGGAGTTGGTAGAGGATGAATCCCCCGAGTTCGTATCCGGTCAATTCCACGGTCAGGATGACGCCGGGATAGAGGGGCCAGCAATACTCCCAGACGTGGCGAAACCAATGATTGATAAAACTCTTCCGTTCCGCGGAGATGGGGATCCCTTCGAACGCCGAATCCACCATAGGCGCGGAGAACAACGCACCGCCGGGCATGGGAAGCAGGCCGATCATGGCCGGGAGTCCAGCCGCAATCAGACGGGTGGAGCGCGCCAGTTGTTTCAGAGACGAGGTCAAACGATCCAGCGTGCCGCTCTCCCGAAGCACTGCGCTGAAGGCGGTGATCAGGGTAAGGATAATGGTCAACTCGATGGGCATTCGGTCGGAGAGGGTGAGCCAGCCGATTCGGACGAGGCCCGAAGGTCCCTGTCCGTACAGGAGCGCCAGCACTGTTGCGCCGATGAGCATGCTATACCCGAGCGGCCATTTGATGCGCACGAGGACGATGATTAAGCTGAACGCGAGGAGGACTTTCAGGGCTTCGATCATAGGGATCCCGGGTTTTTGGGGTTTGTACCACGGAGACACGGAGAAGACATGATAAAGCGTAAAACGTAAAACGTGAAACGTGAAGCACGCCCACCACTCACCACTCACCACTTACCTCAGATTCCTGTAGCTTTTATCGAGTTTGGCAACGCATTCCTTAAGTGCGGGTAGGCTTCAACCAAACGGAATATATCAGCCAGATCCTTTTGACGCTTGCTTCTGCGTCTTTGTTCATCGGAATAGGCCCAGATCTTGCCTTGCAGGACGTCTTCCAAAGCGGCCACGTTCATCTCATACCCCATGACGTTCCTTTTTACCCCACGTGGGATGAATGCCTGATAACGTGGGTCTGTTTGCAGTTGAATGCGCAGATCGGACTGAGGACTTTTCAGATTCAAACTGTGAGGAAATCGTTTTATCGTGAACATGTGCTCCGCGGATTTGTTGAGTTTATTTATCGCATCGGCAACAATCACTATATCCAAATCCAGGCTGACTACCGGTTCGACGTACGCATTCACCGCCAACCCACCAATGACACAATAGGCGACCTGCATTTCGTTCAACAGATCAAGGAATTCTTGCAAGATGTCTGCTTTCCCATTTGCAACTTTGTTCATAAATATCTTCTCTGTCATAATTTCCTCTGCGTCCTTCGCGTCTCTGCGGTGCGAATTAGAAATACGGGCACTCCACGAGAATTCCGATCCGATTTCTCTTCGTCGCCCCTCGTTCTACGGAATCCGAGAACACATTGCGTTCATGGACGTACGTGGTGTCCATCCAGGCGCAGAATATATCCCAATCTATAACAGAACGCAAGTCTTTTTTACAAAAAAAAGCGGAGGCGTCGGAATTTTCCAAAGGTACCTTGATTTTTGAACGATTGGTGTGTATATTTACGAGCGGTGGCACTTACAACCGGGTGCATCTGTACCAAACAAATCGAAAGGAGGCCGGCGATGGCGGAAACGATCACTCCGGAGCAAATGAACGAGATGTTGTTTATGCAGGTGATCATGATGTTTCAGGGCGCGGCTATGCAGCAGATGGGCAAGCTCGCGAATCCCGCAAGCGGGAAAGTGGAGCAGGATTTGGATCAGGCCAAGATGTCCATAGACATCCTGGGGATGCTGAAGGAGAAGACCAAGGGGAACGTGAATGAAAATGAGGGAAAGTTTCTCGATCACGTCTTGTATGAATTGAGGATGAACTACGTGGACGAGGTGAACAAGGCCAAGCAGGAAAAGGCGGAGGGACCGGCCAAAAAGCCCGACGCGCAGGAGGAGGAAAAAGAGGAAAAAAAGGAGGCGGAAGCATCCCCGGAAAAGGAAGAGGAAGCCAAGGTATGAAGGTCTATCCGCTAAAATTCCACGCCCTCTTCAAAGAAAAGGTGTGGG
>JAUWMS010000213.1 GCA_030613045.1 Candidatus Latescibacterota bacterium
TCTCGGTTACCGTTTTAGTTCCTCTTCCGTCATCCCTTCCGGGCCGTCGCCGCTCACTATCCGACCTGTGTGCGCGGGCTTCCGGGGCTCGGGACGGTACGAGAGGGGGCCTGGGCGCACCCCGGTGATTATCTTTTTTCCAGCCGAAGTGGCGACTTTTATGGTGTAGCTGAACGCCTTTTTGCCCGCTTGATCCAGGACGTAGTCCGCGAGGATCAGGGTGTGCGCCCGATCCGAAGGCGGGGGCGTATGGCCGTCCGCTCCGGTCAGGGCGCTCTCCAAGGGAAAACCCTGATAGAGGTTATGAACATTCGTCCGCTCCGCGCCGGGATCCAAAGGCGCCATCGGACGCTCCTCCGATAAATTCTCCGCGGGATATTCCGCATCCACCTCGTTGATCACCGTTACCTTCGCCCCGGATACCGGCTTCCCCTCCGAATCCATCACCTGCACGTCGAGATAATACTTGGGAACCGCCGAGGTCCTCTCCGTTGCCGCTGTCAGATTCCTGAATCTGCAATTCACCAGCCCCAACCGGCTCCGGTAATACTCCGGCCATGTGGTGTTCCAGAAGGACATCATCTTGATGCTCGGCCGGACCACCACGTTTTCCTCGCCGAAATCGGAGTTGTACACGTTCAGGCGATTTTTTTCGCTGTTGAGCATGAAGGTGAGATCCACCGGAGTCCGCGCGCCGGCGAAGCGGAGGCCATTCAGATCGAACCGGAATACGTCGTAGTTCTTGAGGAACACGCAGAACGCCTTTTCGCCCCGGACGAACTCCTTCCGCTGCTGTATTTCGCTTTCCGGCGGGGCCGAATACTCGCCTGCGTCGGCTTGGTGCAGATTGGTGAACCGCACGTTTTTGAGCCGCAACTCCCTCGGAGAATCCAGGAACAGATAGGCGCAGTTGTCTATCGTGGCATCCTCCACGAGGAAGGAGCCAAAGCTGCCGTAGGACAGGGCATTCAATCCGCCGGTGCTCATCCCGAGATTATAGCTGTAGTTGGCCGTGCCCGTGAAGCGCCACAGGAAATAATGCTCCGTGTCCGAGGTGATGGTGCTTCGCTCCACCCGCAGCGTGGCTCCGTACATCACCGAAATCCGGCGCTCCCCGGGCTTCTTGCCGTGCATTCGCAACGTGGTATCCCGGATGATCAACTCGGCACCCTCGTCCACCACCAGATCGGTCGTGCAGATCCAGGCCTGCTTTTGGGCGTCGAACCGGAGCAGGGAGGGATCGTTCACCCTCTTTGCCACGTTCTTCAGCGTCATTCCGCGTCCCTGCACCACGATGCCTTCCCCGTACACCGGATTATAATGCCGCTTTCCCTGCATCCATCTCAGCTCTCGCGTCTTCCATCCCTCGATCCGTTTGGCATTGACCTCGTAGCCGTGCATCCTCCCGTTGATCCGATCCAGTTGTTTTTCGGTCAGCTCCGGCATTTGGAAGTCCTTCCAATCTTTCTCCGTGTAGGCCTCTGAGGGATCCGCCACCGGGTCCGGTGTCCACTGCCAGTCGGCGATGTAGCGCCTGTACTGGGCGGATCGGGACGGAAACAGGTATTTCTCCCGATAAATTTCCAGCCCATCTACGTGCACCGTCACATCGGGGAAAATGTCCCACAGCGGCTGATCCAGCGTCATCCGTGCGTACTCCGAATCCACGCCGTCCGGATTGTACCCCCGGAATTGGAGATAGGTCTCGCCCCGCTCCACATCCGTGATGTACGCGTAAAACCAGCCCGCCTTCGTGCGGACGATGGTCACTCCGTACCAGCCCTTCCGCTGCTTGAATCCCGAATCCTCATCCCCCAGCGGGTTCCACGCCATCGTGGGATAGTAGCGCGCGTAGAAGTAGTTGTGGCTGTCGGACACTTTGTTATAGCGGAAGGCGTGCCCGGTGGGGCCTCCGAGGAATTCGTAGTAGAGCTGCGTGCGGGGGCCCGATCCTCCGTTGGGCGGGATGAAGTAGCCTCTCGGAAAGCGGAACCAGAAGCGCCAGGTTCCGTACGCGGTCTCTGAGGTCGTTCGGAGGGCAAAGCGTCCCCTTCCGTTCAGTTCGGCCCGTTCCCGGTCGCTGATCGTCTCGTAGAGCGGGCCTTTCGGCGGCTCCATCCAGCCGCGCATGATGCCGGGCGCTTTGTAGCTTTCCTCGACGGTCCACTCCCTCAGCGGTCTGCCCCAGGGATCGGTGCCCTGCCGGTCTTTGAATTGTCCGTCCGCGAAATACTCGAACAGATCGGGAGCTTCCTCCGCGCTCAGGGTGGATACGACCCACTCGTGATGCGCCTCTCCCTCGTTGTCCCTAACCGTAACGTGGATCTCATAGATGCCCTTTTCCTCCGGAACCGTCCAGGTGAAGGCGGGGGAGTGATTGCTCTGTATGAGCTTGTTCACCGTCCATTCGTACTCCGCCTTCCGATCCACCTTTACTTCGAAGGTGATCGGTTCCTCCGGACGGACCGAATACATCAGATCCCGGTCGTTGTCCTTGTAGGCAGGATGCCCCCCGGTGGAACGCCAGCCGGTGATGACCGGGGAGGCGGCAATCTCGGTGTTGAAAACGCTCGCCAGCATAATCAGCCCTCCTAAGACGATGGTGAATTTTGAGGATAACATAGCGGACTCCCTTCAGGTAGGATAAATCCTGAGGTAGGGGCGATTCGCGAATCGCCCCTACCTCCCGGCTTTCAAGGTTCTTTTCGCCGCGGACGCTCTTCTCAGCGCATGTGAGGTTTGAGGAGAGTTGGGCCATACCCTCAGGGCCTGGATCAGGTGGGGGATGGCTTTGTCGTATTCCTGGAGCTGGACGTAAGAAATCCCCAGGTTGCTGTGATCCAGGGGCGAGGGAATCAGTTCCAGGGATGTTTTGAATTTTTCGATGGCGCGCTTGTATTGCCCTTTTTGGAAGTGCCCCCAGCCCTGCCAGGTCAGCACGACGCACCGGTTCCGGTTGAGCATCCGGATCGTGCTCGGATGTCCGGGATTTAGCTTCAGCGCGCGGCGGAGTTCCTTCATAGAAGCTTCCCACTGTTTCCCGAAGGACAGGGCGATGGCTTCGATGACGTGCCCGGTGGCCTGGTGAACCCGGGTCAGGGCGGGTTCGAGTTCCTGTTTCTCTCTTTCGTACCGGAATAGACTCAGGACGTTGGTTCGCAGCGGGTTCAGGGTTCTTATATCCTCGGGATCGAGGTATTCCATCCTTCGGGTATAGGCTAACGTGGGCCGGTCGCTGGTGATGAGCCGCCCGTCTTCGGAGTAGGCCGTCAGGCGGCTTTCGTCCGCGATAAAATAGCTCAGCAGGTCTTCCGCGCTGTGGATGTGAATCTCCCTCAGACTGTTCGCGATGGCTTCGTTTGCGAAGGCTGCCTTTATGGGGGCGAGGCTGAGTTTTAAGGGTTTGAGGGTTCCGATGAGCAGGGCGCTTCGGTTGATGCAGTTGGAGCCGTACCACAGGCTGGCGTGCGGGAATACGGAGAGAAACGTTTTCAGGATCGTTTTCAGGCCCTCTTCCTGCAGGGAATACAAAGGGAGCCAGCAGGAGACCACGCCATCGGGGGAGAGTTTGCTTTTGCAGATCCGGAAAAAATCCCGGCTGTATAGATCTACGTTCAATCGGGGATGGACGGACTCGTCGGCGATGACGTCGTATTGTTCCCTCGAGTGCATCAGGAACGTCCGGGCGTCGTCTATGGCGAGATGATAGCGCGGATTTTCGAGGACGTCGTGGTTCAGTTCGGCGAAGTGGGGAGCGGCCTTCACCACGGAGGAGTTGATCTCCACGCCCTGGATGTAGCCGATCTCCGGATGGAGGGAGGTCTCGTACGTGGATGCGCCGCTTCCGAACGCCACGATAAAACATTTTTGTGGGCTTCGTTCGTTCATGGATTTATACAGCAGCACGGGCAGATGGCCCTGGAGTTTCTGGGTGGTCTGAAGTTCGAGATTGGTTCCGGCCACGTCGAGGCCATCTACCTCTATAAATTTGGGAGGCTTGTGCTCGGAAGGCGACGGGGCGATGGAGTGCACCGTTATCGTTCCCGCGGTGGCCTCTTCATAATACATCAATTTGCCGCCTTTGTGGAGATCCTTGAACATGCCGCAGGAGAGGGTGATGGGCTTTTGATCTTTGAGGGCGAAGCCGCCGGAGACGATGAGCAGCGCGGCCACGGCGCATGCGCCACTCTTCAATTTGAGTCCCCCGCCCGGATGAAGCGACAGGACGAGTCCTCCCAAGGCGATGTTCAGGAAAGCGATCCCCATGAGGCCCTGGGTGATTCCAACGAGGGGGATGATCAGGAAGCCGGCGAGAAGCGCGCCGAGGATACAGCCCAGCGTATTGGCTCCGTACACTTTTCCGATCGTACCTCCGAGGTTTTTTACGCTCCGGGTAACGATGCGGCTCACTAAAGGAAAGACTGCGCCCATCAGCACGGTGGGGATCAACATGATGATAAAGCCCCCGGCGAATCGGCCTGCCGTGAACGCCCACCAGTTTCCGCCGAGGCTCGCCCGCAACCTGGTCAGCAGTCCCTCCAGTTCGGAGAACTCCCAGATAGAGAGGAGCGCAAACAGTCCGATCAGGATTTCGAGGACGCCGAGGAAGAGGAGGAGCGACTTTCGCCGGTTGGCGTAACGGGCGAAGAGGGTGCTGCCTATGGCGAGGCCGAAGAGGAAGGTGGCGAGCATGGTGGTGAAGGCAAAAGTGGTGCTGCCGAAGAAGAAGACTAAGGCTCTGGTCCAGAGCACTTCGTAGGTCAGGGCGCAGAAGCCCGAAAGCGCGTAGATGATCAGGATCAGGGGAGCGATGTACCGGGGAACATCCCGGCCGCTCCGTCCTTCTTTCCGACGATTGTCGGATTTCTCAGATGGCGTTTCCTTTTTCTCAGCTTGCGATGGGGAAGGCGCTCTGCTCAGGAGGAAGGCCGCTGCGGCGATAGCTATGTTCATCAGGGAAGCGAGAAGGGTGGTGTGTCGTACTCCGATAGCGGCGATCAGGAAGAATCCGGTCAGCAGGCATCCGGCGACGGCTCCGAAGGTATTGATTCCATAGAGGCTGCCCACGTTGCGGCCTAATCCTTTCAGGTTCCGTACGAAATATTTGCTGATCGCGGGCAGCGTGCCGCCCATCAGCGCGGTGGGGAGGAGCAATACGCCGAAGCAGAGAAGGAAGCGGATCAGGGTAAGGAGGGGATAATTGGAGGATATTCGGGGATATAACGCCGTATTGGCTATGGTGGTTATAGAGAGCAAGGCGGGCATGAGAAGGGCCAGGACGCCGATGCCGAACTGGAGGATGGCATAGAGCCGCAAGGGGTTTTTGGTGCGGTCGGCGAATCCGCCCAGCAGGAAACTTCCTAAAGCCAGACCGCCCATAAAGGCCGCCAATACCGTCGCGGTGGCGAAGGTGGTGTTGCCGAAGATCAGGCAGAGCAGCCGTTGCCAGACTACTTCATACACCAATCCGCAGGCGCCTGAAAGGAAAAATAAAATTTGCGAGGCCCTAAAACTCCCTATCCCCGCCGCAAGCGGACGGGGTATTACGGGAGTTTTCCCTTCGGGACGGACTTTCGCCAAACTGATAACGCCGCAAGCAGCGGGGTATTAAACCCGATCTTCACAATAAA
>JAUWMS010000162.1 GCA_030613045.1 Candidatus Latescibacterota bacterium
CACGATGACCTGTCCGTTGATCGGAAATTATGGCGTGAACGAGGAGGATTTTGAGTCCGTCAAACCTCAGGTACAAGGATTTATCGTAAAAGAAAACAGCCCGATAATTAGCAACTGGCGCGCCCGGAAAAGCCTCGACGAATTCTTGAAAGAACACCATATCCCCGGAATTGAAGGCGTGGATACACGCGCGTTGACCCGGCACATCAGGCGGGCCGGCGCCATGAAAGGGATCCTCTCTACGGAAGATCCGGATAAAGACCGCTTGATCGAAAAGGCGCAAAGGTCTCCCAGTCTGTTGGGACGTGATCTCGTGAAGGAGGTCACCTGCCCGAACGTCTATAACTGGAGCGACAGCGGGAAATACCACGTCGTGGTGATGGACTGCGGAGTGAAACACAACATTCTCAGATCATTGACGGAAGCCCACTGCCAAGTGACTGTCGTCCCGGCAACGATTTCTTCCGAAGAAATTTTGGCGATGCAGCCCGACGGCATCCTCCTTTCCAACGGCCCCGGCGATCCGGCCGGCGTGCCTTACGTGGTTGAAACCGTTCGGAAACTCATGAATCCCTCACCGCGCGCCACTCACGCTTTGCCTATAATGGGCATCTGCCTGGGCCATCAGATACTGGGACTCGCGCTGGGCGGAAAAACCTACAAACTCAAATTCGGCCACCGGGGAGGCAATCAGCCGGTCCAGGAGCTATCCACCGGCAAGGTAAGCATCACCTCGCAAAATCACGGGTTCTGCGTGGATATGGAATCGCTGAAAGACAAACCCGTAGAAGTGACCCATATCAATCTGAACGACCACACCGTAGAGGGCATGCGGCATAAAGAGGCGTCCATCTTTTCCGTTCAGTATCATCCCGAAGCTTCCCCTGGGCCGCACGATGCGAAGGAGTTGTTTGCAAAATTTATAGCGTTGATGCAGTAATTGCCGGCTTCAATTTTTCAGCGCGGGAAAGAATGAAAGTGAGAAGGTGAGAAAGTGGGAAAGTGAGCGAAAACCCTCTTGGGGACGCTGAGCATGGACTTAGCGCCCTTCGGGCGGGTTTTTATAAGTCTTCGATAAGCAGAGCGTGTTTTCTATCAGGAATCCAGGAAACCAGGAGAGGGCTAAGGTCCATTCTGGAGAGATCGCTTTTCTCCTGGTTTCCTGGTTTCCTAATTGGAAAGGATTCTGCCCGGAAACTGAATCAAACAAAAAATGGAAATTCCTATACGTTGAACTTAGCGCCCTTCGGGCGGGTTTTTGTACGTCTCTTTCTGTTGCATCGGGATTTTGTAATCCCGAACCAACCCCAAAATAAAAAATGGAAATTCCTATACGATCAAGTTTGCGTTCCCACGCAGAGCGTGGGAACGAGAGGATGCAAATGTTTCGTTTCCCTTCCCATCGGCGAAAATTGGCGGCATTCGCGGTGGGAGTCAAACGGTTAGGTAGCCTTTGAAACATCCAGAAAATCTTGAACAACAGCGTGTTTTTCCCACTTTCCCATTTTCTCACTTTCCCACTTTCTCACTTTCCCACTTTCCCGTTTTCCATCTCTCCACAACCGGAGGAAAGTATGCCCAAAAGGAAAGACCTGAAGAAAATACTCATCATCGGCTCCGGCCCCATCATCATAGGCCAGGCCTGTGAGTTTGACTATTCGGGAACCCAGGCCTGCAAGGCGTTGAGGCAGGAAGGATTTGAAGTGGTGCTGGTAAACTCAAATCCGGCAACGATTATGACCGATCCGGACACGGCCGAGCGCACATACATCGAGCCGATCACCCCGGAAGTGGTGGAGAAGGTGATCGAGATCGAAAGACCTCAGGCGCTGCTGCCGACCCTCGGCGGCCAGACCGCGTTGAATGTGGCGGTGGCGTTATCCAAAAATGGGGTCCTGGAAAAATACGACGTGGAATTGATCGGCGCCAAACTGGAAGCGATCGAGAAAGCGGAGGATCGGATCCGCTTCGGAGCGGCGATGAAAAAGATCGGTCTGTCCATGCCCAAAAGTCAACCGGCCTATTCGGTGGACGAAGCCGTGCAGATCGCCGGGGAGATCGGCTATCCCATCGTGGTCCGGCCGGCATACACCCTGGCGGGCACGGGCGGCGGGATCGCCTATAACATCGAAGAATTGCGAAAAATCTCCGCAGGCGGCATAGACGCCAGTCTCATCGGCCAGGTGTTGATCGAGGAATCCGTGATCGGGTGGAAGGAATACGAGCTGGAGGTGATGCGTGACCTGAAAGACAACGTGGTCATCATCTGCTCCATCGAGAATTTCGATCCCATGGGAATCCACACGGGGGATTCCATCACGGTGGCGCCCGCGCAGACTTTGTCGGATAAAGAATACCAGACGATGCGGGACGCGGCCATTGCGGTGATCCGCGAAATCGGGGTGGAGACTGGCGGCTCCAACATCCAGTTTGCGGTCAACCCCAAAGACGGCCGAATGACCGTCATCGAGATGAACCCGAGGGTATCGCGCTCGTCGGCCTTAGCCTCCAAGGCCACCGGCTTCCCCATCGCCAAAATCGCCGCCAAGCTGGCCGTTGGATTCAGCTTAGACGAAATTCCAAACGACATCACCCGGGAAACGCCCGCCTCTTTTGAACCCACCATTGACTACGTGGTGGTCAAATTTCCCCGATGGACCTTTGAGAAATTTCCGCAAGCCAACCGGGTATTGACCACCCGAATGAAATCCGTGGGCGAGGGCATGGCCATCGGAAGGACGTTTAAGGAGGCGCTGCAAAAGGCGATTCGCTCGATGGAGATCGGCCGGTTCGGACTCGCCGGAGCAAAGGACCATCCGCCGACATCGGGAGAAAATTTCTTCAGAGAGGCCCTGACGATTCCCGATTCAGAACGAATCTTCTCGATCTACGAGGCTCTTCAGGCCGGCATACCGCTCGATAAGATACACCGGTGGACCCAAATAGACCCCTGGTTTTTGTTTCAACTCAAACAGATCCGTGACCTTGAGACGGAGCTGTCCGGTTACACGGCTGCGTCTATTCCGACGGAGTTACTCCGCAAAACAAAAGAATACGGCTTCTCGGATCCCGGTCTGGCCCAAATTTTTTCCACCAGCGAGATGACGGTAAGAAATCGGAGGAAGCGGGAAAACATCCTGCCGACCTTCAAAATGGTGGATACCTGCGCGGCGGAGTTCGAGGCCGTGACGCCCTATTATTACTCTACTTATGAGTCCGAAGACGAGGTGATTCCCTCGGACAGAAAGAAGGTCATGATCCTCGGAAGCGGCCCGAACCGGATCGGTCAGGGCATCGAGTTCGATTACGCCTGCGTGCATGCGGCGTTCGCTTTAAGGGAAGAGGGATTTGAAACCATCATGGTCAATTCCAACCCGGAGACCGTCTCCACGGACTACGATACCTCGGACCGCCTGTATTTTGAACCCCTGACCGTGGAAGACGTGCTGAATATCTACGAGAAAGAAAAGCCGGTCGGCCTCATTGTGCAATTCGGCGGACAGACCCCGTTGAATCTGGCGAAAGAATTGGAAAAAAACGGCGTGAACATATTGGGCACTTCTCCGGAGAGCATAGACGTCGCCGAGGACCGGGAACGTTTTAAGGCGATCTTAGAGAAGCATTCGATCCCGCAGCCGGAAAGCGGCATCGCGCGCTCGTTTGAGGATGCGCTCTCTGTCGCCGGAAAAATAGGCTATCCCCTGATGGTCCGCCCTTCCTACGTCTTGGGCGGCAGAGCGATGGAGGTGGTCTATGACGAGAAGGCGTTGAGGAGCTACGTTCAAAATGCGGTGGACGTTTCTCCGAAACATCCGATATTGATTGACCGATTCTTAGAGGGGGCGATAGAAATAGAGGTGGATGCGGTCTGCGACGGCGAGGAGGTTTTTATCGGCGGGATCATGGAGCACATAGAGGAAGCCGGGGTGCATTCGGGAGACAGCGCCTGCGTGCTCCCTCCCCACAGTCTGAACGAGGAAGCGATCGCCACGATCCGGACCTATACGCATGCACTGGCAAAAGCGCTGGGCGTCATCGGGTTGATCAACATCCAGTATGCCCTGCTCAATGAAACCGTGTATGTGTTGGAGGTCAATCCAAGGGCGTCTCGGACCGCGCCTTTTGTGAGCAAGGCGACTGGCATCCCCCTGGCCAAGGTGGCCACGAAGATCATCGTGGGCAAAAAACTACGCGATCTCAACCTGCCCACCGAGCCCCCCACTGCCACCCGACACCCGGAGGGGGAGAGGGGGAGAAAGGGAGAGAGGAAGAGAAGGGGTGGGCAATCCGCAATCCGCAATCCGCAATCCGCAATCGTATTGCCCCATGTTTCCGTGAAAGAAGCCGTGTTTCCCTTCTCAAAATTCCCCGAGGCGGATCCCATTCTCGGGCCGGAAATGCGGGCCACCGGAGAAGTGATGGGGATCGCCGATACCTTCGGCTTGGCATACTACAAAGCCCAGGAAGCGGCCAACGCCCACCTACCCATCGAAGGGCGCGTCCTGATCACCGTGGCTGACAAAGACCATCCCGCCGTGCTGGAAGCGGCCGGAAAGTTCAGGGAACTCGGATTCGAACTCGTCGCGACCGGTGGAACGCATGACTTCCTCAACGAGCACGGCATCCGGTCCCAGCGCATCCTGAAACTGAACGAAGGCCGCCCGAACATCGTGGATGCCATCAAGAATGGAAAAATCCACCTCGTCATCAACACCCCGCTCGGCAAATCCGGGGCGCAGGACGACGCGTACATCCGTCAGACCGCCATCCGGTACGGCGTCCCGTATATCACGACGACCGCCGCGGCAACAGCGGCCGCCACCGGCATCGAGGCCGCCAAGGGAAAAGTCTCCCCGGTGCGGGCGATCCAGGATTACCACGCCCGCATCGGAAGCCCTGGTGCTTTGTGAAATCTCCAATCCCACTTCAACCTGGGGCATACGTGTTGGACCTCGGCCGAAACGCGAATGGCGGTGGCTGACATTTGAACGTTGAAAAAAAGTTCTTGACACGGGGAAATCAAGTCGCTATATTAGGCATTGATATAGGCAGATCACCAGCGGGCAGCGGAACAGCGCCTGCTGGCGGATAGGCCGACAACGGGAAATCTCTGGAACCTGTTGTCGGCTTTCTCTTTTCCTGCGAAGCATTGCAAGTGCGTTGGCCTCAATCGCTCCGGGGAGGAACGGTCGGGACACGGGCCGGCAAACGTCTTTTATTTAGGGGACGCGCTGGTCTTTTTTAGTTTCGGTTGGAGCGAGGGGCAAAATGGATCCATGATCTGAACGAGTACGAATCACGATGGGGTGAGCGTGGGCACACCTTACCCACTGAAAGGAGGCCAACATGCAACGAACCTATCTTACACGAAAAGGACAAGAGAAGTTGATGGAGGAACTGAAGCACCTGAAAACGGGCGAGCGGCCAAAGATTATTGAGCGCATTTCCACGGCGAGAGACTTCGGAGACCTCAAGGAAAATGCCGAGTATGCCGCGGCCAAGGAGCGGCAAGGCTTCCTTGAAACAAAAATTATGGAATTGCAGGAAAAATTGGCTCAAGCGGTGGTCCTCGATGATAAGGATATCCGGACGGACAAGGCGTACTTCGGCGCTACGGTAACCCTGAAGGATCTGGAAACCGACGAGACGTTTGAGTACACGCTGGTTTCAACCGCGGAGGCGGACTTCGACGAAGGAAAGATATCAGTAGAATCTCCCGTGGGGAAAGGACTGCTTGGGAAAGCCATCGGGGAAATCGCGGAGATCGCCATACCGGCCGGAAAGGTCAGGTACGAGATTTTGAATATCTCGGTAGAATAGCCAAACGCGAACGCGACGTCGGAAAACACCACTGGCATCGCAACCGCACGTGAAACGGCATTCCCGGTGTGCGCCCTCCAAGACTGCGACACTCGCATCGAAAGCGTGGTCGCTTTGTGAAAAGATTTCCAAAGTCCCGAAGACTTTGGAAATCTCCAATCCCCTTTCGTGGTGAAGAAACCGCCCTGAGTTTTCAGTTTGGGGCGATTTTCTTTATCAGGGCGGGATGGAGTGGAGCATTACTCATCGCTCATTACTCATTGTGGGGCTGAATCAGCAGGCATAACCACGGATTGAAAGACGGCGCGGATAGTTGCGGTGCTTGTGGGTTTATCCGCGTGGGTCCGCAATCCGTGGTTATGCAGCTTTCTTCTTACCGACGCCTTCCGAAAAAAGCCTTGCTTTCTCAGGAAGGTTTGGCTATCTTTCGACAAAAATACAATCCTCGAACGATCT
>JAUWMS010000510.1 GCA_030613045.1 Candidatus Latescibacterota bacterium
CATACAAGTTTTTCGCGGACATCCTCTCGATCCGGGGAACCGCTTTTCGGATCTTCCGATTCCCGGTGATCGCCCGGCTCACGTTCCCGGCTCCCGTGTTATACGCGGACACGATGCAGTAGGTCGCCTTCCGGTCGTCCCGCACGTCCCGGAAGACCTTCCGGCGCAGAAACTGCAAATACCCGCACCCAAGCTCGATATTCTGTTCGGGTACGTAGAAGTAGCCGGGCGGCAACACCCGGTCCTTCTTATACACGTACTGATAGGCATCCCGCCCTCCGCTTTTCGGCACGAGTTGCATCAACCCATAAGCCGGCGCCGAAGACCGCGCCTTGGGATTGAAGTAGCTTTCCGTGTGGATCAGGGCGAAGACCAAAGGCGTCTCCAGGTCGAAACGTTTCGCAGTGCGCCGGACCAAGGGGACGTAGCGCTCGGCGCGTCGGCGAAGATGGTCCGGCACCAGCGGAATGGTCACCGTAGCCTTTACCCGCTTCACCCCGTCCGTGCCCGTTACCGTGGCTCGCTTTACCGTTTGTTTTTTCACGACCTCTTGTGCGAACGTTTTTGCGTTTTGCCGGGTCACCGGCGCTCCTTTGGCGGTCCGCACCTGTTCCGCCAAGACGGGCTTCTTTCCCAAAGGCTTCGGAGCATGCACTTTCCCATCCGGCATCGTCACCTTGTAGTCGGACGACTTCCCCGGATCCATGACTAATTTTTCCACCATGCGCTCCAGTTTCGATGTGGCCTCCTCCTCCGCGGAAACCAGCACCTCCACCTTCGCCTCCCCCTTCTCGAAATCCACCCGCGTGCGTGCGCTCGCATCCTCGTTATACTCCACCCAGTCCTTCCGCGTGGAGCCTGTGAACTCGCCCCATTGTCGCTGAACCTCGGCCTTGAACTGTTCATAGGCCTCCCGTTCGGCTTTCGCAAAGGCTTCGCACTCCCGCGTGGTCTGCTCGGAGTATTGCCGAAAGGCTTGCTCCTCTTGCTGCTTGAACTGCTCGAAGGACTGGTCGGATTGCTGGGCGTGTGCCGGTGTCCATAGAAGCAACAGTGCGACGATCTCCAAACCGCGAAGAATAACTTTCATAAGTTCTCCTTTCGTGGGTTAGCCATGCGCTCTGTCTCGCTTTTAGTAAGAAATCAGGGCTGTTGAGACCCGAATGCCGGAGGCCCCCCTTCATGCTACCTTCATCCCGAAGTACTCGATGGCCTGCTCCGCCAACATAAACGATCCCCCGATGCAGATCAGATCGTCCGGGCCAGCGGCAGTTTGAGCCGAGGAGATCGCCTCGGCCACGGTGGGCGTTTCGACGCACGGAATGTGGCGTCGCTCGAACACCCCTCGAAGTTCCGCTTGGGGACGGAGGCGCGGCGAATCTATGGCGGGCAGGAAGACATAATCCACGATGGGAATAAATTCCCGCACAATCCCATCCGCATCCTTATCCTTGTGGAGCGCGAACACCAAAAGGAGGCGCTTGAAGTCGAAGGACTTTTTCAAGGTCTCCCGAAGCTCCCGAAACGAAGCGGGATTGTGCGCCACGTCCAACACGACCGTGGGCCGCTCCCCGATCACGGATATTCTTCCGAGTGCCCTCGTCCCGAAAAGTCCGGCGCGGATCGTCGTTTTCGAAAGCGCGCGACCCGTCTTCCCGAATGCTTCGAGCGCCGCTATGGCCGTCGCCGCATTGACGCGTTGATGATCGCCCAGAAGGGGAATCCATAGATCCCGGTAGGTGTCCTGCATCCCCACCACTTCAAATCCGGTTCCCCTTCTCCCACTCTCCCTCTCTCGCTCTTTCTCTCTCCAGACCACATCCCGTCCCACTTCGATCAGCGGGGCGTTTTGCTCCCGGGCGACCCGACGGATCACCTCCATCGCCTCCGAAGACTGAGGAGCCGTCACAATGGGGCAGTCCGGCTTGATGATTCCCGCCTTCTCAACCGCGATGGCGGTTAGATCCGTCCCGAGGTGCCGGGTATGATCGAAACTGATGGGCGTGATCACGCACACCCGGGGATGGATCACGTTGGTGGCGTCAATGCGCCCGCCCATGCCCACTTCGAGGATCGCCACGTCCACCTTTAGACGCGCAAAGTGCAAAAACGCCATCGCCGTGAGCACATCGAAGAAAGAGTGGCTGCATCGTTGGGTCTCCGTCGGCGGCGTGATAAAGGGCCGAAGCTGGTTCAGGAGCGCGGCAAAGTCTTTTTTGGGGATTTTTTGACCGTCCACGCGGATTCGCTCCCGGAAGGATACGAGATGGGGGGACGTGTAGAGTCCCACCTTGAGACCTCCCGCGCTCAGGATGCTCGCAATCATCGCGGCGGTGGAGCCTTTGCCTTTGGTGCCGGCGATGTGGATGGCCTCGAGCCGTTGGTGCGGATTGTCCACGTAATCCAAAAGGGAGAAGACGCGATCCAGTTTGAAGGCGTTGTCGTATTTGTAATCGGCCGTCTTTTCGTAGTTCGTCAGCTTGAAGATAAAGGCGGCGGCCTCTTTGTAGGATGTAAGCGTGGGTTCAGGTTTGGTCTTCATTGCAAGTGGCCTTTTCTCCTCCCGCCGTGACGTGAACGTCACGGTTCGGAGTCTAAACACAGCTTCATCTAACCGTGCGATTTATCACACGGTTAGATGATTTATCGCACGGAAGTAAGAGGAACGAGGATCGTT
>JAUWMS010000232.1 GCA_030613045.1 Candidatus Latescibacterota bacterium
GCACGGCCATGCTTTCCTGGATGCTCGTCATTGTGACGTTGGGGCTGTATGTCGTCTCCATGATGCCCTACCAGCGGGCGAGGGCCATCGGACGCATGCGCTCCGAAGCGCATGCCATCGCGGCGTCTATCTGCGAAGTCACCGCCCATGCGATTATCCTGGAGGACTACAGCGTTGCCGTGGACCATTGCACCAAAGTGCTCTCCAAAAGCGCCTCGATCCGTTACGTGGTCTTTACGAAACGGGATGGATTTTCGTTGATCCATACCGCCGACGAGTGGAGGATGGGACAACTCGGCGGGATCTGGACCCCTTCGGACGATGTATCCCAAAAAGGTCGGTTCATGGTCAGTGAATTGGCGGGAGACGAGGTGTTTCATTATTCGTATCCGCTCAGCTATTCGGGTATTGATTGGGGCTGGATACATATAGGCCTGAGCCTCGAACCGTACCATGCCGATCGCAGGAATAGTCGGGCGCGAACTCTGTTGGTCATAGCGGGGTGTATTTCGGTGGGGTTGTTGGCTTCTTTGCTCTTTGCGAGACGACTCAGCCGGCCTATTCTTTCGTTAAGTGAGGCGGCCCAGCAGATCGCGGCGGGCGATTTTTCGACAAGGGCGCATATATCCACCGGGGACGAAGTGGAGCGGCTGGCGCATGCGTTCAATCGGATGGCCGCGGCGTTGCAGAAAGCCCACGATGAGTTGGAGATGCGGGTTCGGAAGCGGACCGAAGCGTTGGCAAAGGCCAACGAAGCGTTGCAAGGCGAGATTGACGAGCGCAAGAGGCGCAAGAGGATGGAAGAGGAGCTGCGCAGGCAGGCGGCGTTGGATCGGGTGCGGGCGGAGATGTTTGCCATGCAGGGGTCTGAGGATCTGGAGCGATCGCTGAGTACCTTGGAGCAGGAACTGCGGACGATAATGGGCTTCTGCGCCTGCTCGGTTCAGATCGTGAGCGATCCCGGCAGCTTTACGGCCTATACGATGGAACCTGGCCGATTGCGCAAGAAGGAAGCGTTGCCGCTCCCCCAAGAGGGACCGGCGCACGAAGCATGGACCACGGGGCATCCGGTCTATCGCCGGGATCTGGAGAAAGAAGATCCCTTCGGCGAGAGGAAGGCCCTGAACGAGGAATTTTCAGGAGAGGGGATCCGTGCGGCGGTGGACGCGCCGTTTTCACAGGGAACGCTGTCGGTTTACAGCGTACATCCCAATCCTTTCCCGGAGAAGGACATCGAGACCCTGAGTGCGTTCGCGGCAGTGCTGTCTGAGGGATTGAGCCGGATAGAGTCGCTCGAACAAATAGAGCGGCAAAACCGGCGGCTCTCAGTCCTGAACGAAATCGGCACCTATTTGTCCAGCACCCTGAACTTCGATGAATTGCTGCACCGGGCCTATGAACAGCTCGCGCGGGCCATGAACGTTTCTACCTTCTACATCGCTCTGCACGATGAAGAGCAGGATGAGTTGCACTTCGAACTGCGCGTGCATGAAGGGGAACTCCTGAAAAAATCCAGTCGGAAGCTCTTGAAAGACCGGGGATTTTCCGAGGTGGTCCTCCGATCCGGGGAACCGCTGTTGCTCGGCGATAGCCAGGGTGAAAAACAACGGACGGGGATCGAGGGGGTGGTTATGGGTCCGGGTCAATCAACCCGGTCATGGCTGGGCGTTCCGCTTATCAGCGGGGGAAAGGTGATCGGCTTGATGGCGGTTCAGAGCTATACACTCAATGCCTTCGACGGGGAGGATCAAAAATTTCTCTCGGCCGCCGCCCACCAGGTGGCCATCGCCATTAAGAACACCCGATTGGTCGAAGAGATCCAGGATCAGGCCAAGTTCTACGAGGACATCTTCAACTCCATTTCTATTCCCATAAGCGTGATAGATGAGCAGGAGATCATCCGGTCGGTCAACGAGGCGTTCATCGGGCACGCCCGAAAATTGGGAGAGGAGATCGGTAAAACGGATCGGATCGGGGGATCCGTACTGGATTTTGCCGATCCGGCGGAGAAAGCGGAATGGGCGTCCATCTATGAGGATGCGATAGAGAAGGGGATCCAGTACCGGGCGGAAAGGGCGATCGGGCCGTATGTGATGGATGTGGGCGTGCATCCGTTGCGGGGGCGGGATGATCGGATCACCGGAGCGGTGCTTACGCAGGAGGACATCACGGAGCGCAAGCGGATGGAGGCGGAACTGGCGCAGCGTGCGGAGGCGTTGGCTCGTTCCAATGCCGAGCTGGAGCATTTTGCGTACGTGGCGTCGCACGATCTGCAGGAACCCCTGCGCAAGATCCAGGCGTTCGGAGACCGGCTGAAGAGCAAATCCGGCGATGCGCTGGGGGATCGGGGACGGGACTATCTCGAGCGGATGCAAAGTGCGGCGGGACGTATGCGAATTCTCATCAACGACCTGTTGGCGTTCTCCCGGGTGACCAGTCAGGGACAGCCCTTCGTCCCGGTGGATCTTTTGAAGGTGGCGCGGGAGGTGGTGGAGGATCTCGAAGTGCGTATCGAGGAGACGGGTGCACGGGTGGAGATGGACGGCCTGCCCACGGTGGATGCGGATCCTTTGCAGATGCGTCAATTGCTGCAAAACCTGATCGGAAATGCACTGAAGTTCCATCGCGAGGAAGTGGCCCCCGTCGTAGCGCTGCACGGCGAGTTTCTCGAAGCGGAGGGCCGAAACGGGGGGCTCGTTCAGAGCACCGTGGAGGACAACGGGATTGGTTTCGATGAGAAGTATGCGGGCCGCATTTTCGGCATTTTTCAACGTCTGCACGGTCGCAGCACTTACGAGGGAACCGGGGTGGGGCTCGCGATCTGCCGCAAGATTGTCGAGCGCCATGGGGGCCATATCGCGGTCAGGAGTAAATCGGGGGAGGGCGCGTCCTTCATCGTTACCTTGCCCACGAAACCATCCAAAGGAGAAGACTCATCATGAACAGAAATGGAACGCCCATTACGATCCTGATGGCGGACGACGATCCGGAAGATCGGATGTTGGCGGAAGAGGCGCTGGAGGAGGCCCGGCTGGCCAACGAAATGCACTTTGTAGAGGACGGCGAGGAACTGATGGACTATCTGAATCGCCGCGGAAAATACACGGCGCTGAGGGATTCGTCCCTTCCGGGTCTGATTCTGCTGGATTTGAATATGCCCCGGAAGGACGGGCGCGAGGCGCTCAAGGAGATCAAGGCCGATTCCGAACTGCGCCGCATCCCGATCGTGGTATTGACGACGTCCAGGGCGGAGGAGGACATCTATCGCACCTATGAACTGGGGGTGAGTTCGTTCATCACCAAGCCGGTGACGTTCGAAGGATTGGTGGATCTGATGAAGATCTTGTCCAAATACTGGTTTGAGATCGTTCAATTGCCTCCGGACAAAAATGGGAGATGGGTATGAACGGATCCCGAGTGTGCGTGCTCCTCGTGGATGACGACGAGGACGACTATGTGATGACGCGCGATGTGCTCTCCGAAATCGAGGGCCAGCGCTTCGATTTGGAATGGGTGGCGACGTACGAGGCGGCTCTGGAAGCCATCGAAACCCATCGGCCCGACGTCTGTCTCGTGGACTATCATCTCGGCGCGCACAACGGCCTGGACCTTATGCGCGAGGTGCTTGCCGACGGCAGCACGACGCCGATGATTTTGCTGACCGGACAGGGGGGGCACGAGGTGGACGTGGAGGCGATGAAGTCCGGCGCCGCGGACTACCTCGTCAAGGGCCAGATCGAAGCTCCTCTGTTGGGGCGTTCCATTCGCTACGCCCTCAAACGCGCACAGGACTTAGAAGCCTTGCGGGAGTCGGAGCGCTTCCTTCAGTCCTCCCTCGATGCCCTGTCGGCCTACATTGCCATATTGGATGAATCCGGTATGATCATAGCGGTCAACGCGGCCTGGCAGGGCTTCCGGGAAGGCAATCCACTGATCGGCGCGATCCATGACCTAAGGATCAATTATCTCGAGGTCTGCGAATCGGGGTTCGGGGAGCGGGGGAGGGAGATCGCCGCGGGCATCCGTGAGGTCATTGCGGATCAACGGGAGGCCTTCTATCTGGAGTATCCGTGTGAGTGTGCCGGGGAGCCGCAATGGTTCGTAGCGAGGGTGACCCGCTTTACGAACAAGGGAGTCCCCATGGTGGTGGTGGCGCACGACGACATCACGGAACTCAAACGGACGGAGGAGGCGCTGCAAGAGAGCGAAGAGCAACTCCGTCAATCGCAGAAAATGGAAGCGATCGGGAGACTGGCCGGCGGCATCGCCCACGATTTCAACAACTTGCTGGTTCCCATCACGGGATACAGCGATTTGTTGCTCCTTCGCCTGGCCGAGGACGATCCGATGCACAGACACGCCGAGCAAATCAAGAAGTCCGCCGAACGGGCCGCCACGCTCACCCACCAGTTCCTGGCGTTCAGCCGCAAGCAGGTGCTGCAACCGAGGGTGCTGAACCTCAATGCCGTGGTGACCGATATGGATAAGATGCTCAAACGTCTTATTCGCGAGGACATTGAGTGGGTCACGCTACTCGATCCGGATATCGGGCGCGTCAAGGCCGATCCCGGCCAGATCGAGCAGGTGATCATGAATCTGACGGTCAATGCCTGTGATGCGATGCCTGAAGGCGGAAAACTTACGATCGAGACGGCCAATGTCGAGCTGGATGAGCGCACTGCCGAACGACACGTGGGAGTCCAGCCCGGCCCTTACGTGATGCTGGTCTTGAGCGACACGGGGTGTGGTATGGACGAAGAAACCCGTTCTCAGATCTTCGAGCCGTTTTTCACCACCAAGGATAAAAGCAAAGGCACGGGATTGGGGTTGTCCACCGTGTACGGGATTGTCAAACAGAGCGGCGGCGGCATCTGGGTGTATAGCGAACTGGAGAAGGGCAGTGCCTTTAAGGTCTATCTGCCACGGGTACAAGAAGTCATAGAGTCGCTCGGATCGGGGGTTTCCGACACCAGTCTGCAGCAGGGATCGGAAGTCGTCCTGGTGGTGGAAGACGAACCGGGGGTGCGGGAACTGATCTGCGAAATTCTTTCGCACAATGGGTACCGCATACTGGAGGCTTGTGATGGGGAGCATGCGCTTCGCGCCAGCAGACAACACGACGGGACGATCCATCTGATGGTGACCGATGTGGTGATGCCCGGGATGAGCGGTCCCGAACTGGCGGATCGCATGAGGTCCGAGCGTTCGGACATGAAGGTGCTCTTTATGTCGGGCTATACGGATAAGGCCATCGTCCATCACGGCATATTGGATCCGGGGGTTCTCTTTCTCCAAAAACCCTTCTCGCCGCACGCGCTGACGCGAAAGTTGCGCGAAGTGCTCGATACGCCCCGGCAGGCGGAGCGGGGATCCTGAAGGTCGGAGGTCGGAGATCAGAGGTCAGAGATCAGAGGTCGGAGGTCGGAGGTCAGAGGCCAGAGGCAGGAGGTCA
>JAUWMS010000429.1 GCA_030613045.1 Candidatus Latescibacterota bacterium
TCCGCACGCGCAAATTCTTCGGTTCCCGAACACCGCCACCGGTCACGGTCATCGCGCGCTCGATCAACGGAGTGGAGTGCGCCACCGCCTGATGGATCGCCGCGGCCGTGCCCACGTTTTGCACGAGACACCCCCCCTTCATCGGAAGCGCCCCGGCCGGCACGATGCGTCGGCTGACCGCATAGATCAACTGCTTCTCCGCGCCCTGAGGATATTTCACCTGAAGCGGAACGACTTCTATTCCAGGCTCCTTGACCACGAGCGCCTCCATCTTCGTGATGGCGTCGGGCTTGTTCGCTTCGATTCCGATGTATGCCCGGGAGACGTTCAGCATCTTCAGGATGATCTTCAGCCCCTCGATGATCTCTTCGGACTGCTCCAGCATCACTCGATGATCGGCGGTGATGTAGGGCTCGCATTCCGCGCCGTTGAGAAGGACCGTGTCAATGGGCTGATCCTCCGGCGGAGAAAGCTTGACGTGCGTGGGAAAGGTCGCGCCTCCCAGTCCGGCAATGCCCGCGTCGCGGATGCGCTCCTTCAATTGATCCGCGGTCAGCGCGCTCCGGTCCTGCTGAGTTCCGATCCCACCTGCCAAGGATTCTGTCCCATCTCCTTCGATGACCACCGCCTCCGCCTTCATCCCCAAGGGATGCGGAAGCGGCTCGATGGCCACGACCTTCCCGGAAATGGAGGCGTGGGAAGGCACGGACACAAATCCCTTCGCCTGACTGACCGGCTGTCCGATTTTCACCTCATCGCCCTTGGAGACGATGGGTTCGGAGGGCGCGCCGATGTGCTGGGAGCAGGGAATCACGACCCGCTCCGGCGGCGGCATAGTCACCAGCGGCAGATGCTGTGTGGCCGTCTTTCGATAGGGGGGATGGATTCCCCGTTTGAAGGTTTTTTTTCGCATTATGTTTTTCCTCTCTCTGATCTTAACCCATTGTTCCACCGCAAAGACGCGAAGGACGCAAAGAACTTCACCAAGGCAAAGGTTGAGGTTGAGACCCTCCAGCCCCGTCTTCCCTCTCTTCTTAACCTTAACCTCAACCTTAACCTGTCTTTTCTTTGTCTTTCTTTGCGCGCTTTGCGGCTTTGCGGTGCTTCTTCCTCCATTAAAGCTGTTCTTTGAAATAGCGCACCGTTCTCCGAAGCCCCTCATCCGCGTTCACACTCGGCTCCCATCCCAGCAACTTCCGGGCTTTGGAGATGTCCGGACGTCGGACTTTGGGATCGTCCTCGGGCAGCGATTTGAAGGCGATCTCACTCTGGCTTCCTGTGATTTCGATGATCTTTTGAGCCAATTTCAGGATGGTCATCTCCTCCAGATTCCCGATATTCACGGGCGTATCCACGTCGGAGTTCATCAAGCGATAGATGCCGTCCACGAGGTCCGAAACGTAGCAGATACTACGCGTCTGGCTCCCGTCTCCGAACACGGTGAGGGCTTGGCCGGACAGGGCCTGCGTGATGAAATTTGGAATCGCCCTTCCATCGGCTTTGCGCATCCGGGGGCCGTACGTATTGAAAATCCGTATGATCCTCGTATCTATCCCGTGATACCGATGATAGGCCATCGTCGTGGCCTCGGCAAAGCGCTTGGCTTCGTCGTACACCCCCCGAAGTCCGATGGGATTGACGTTGCCCCAATAGTCCTCGGTCTGTGGATGAACCAACGGATCCCCGTAGCATTCCGAGGTGGAGGCCAGAAAAAACCTGGCTCCTTTCGCCCTGGCCAATCCCAGCGCCTTGTGCGTGCCCAAGGCCCCCACTTTCAACGTCTGGATGGGAAACATGAGGTAGTCTTTTGGACTGGCCGGGCTGGCAAAATGCAGGATGTAGTCCAGATCGCCCGCCACGTAGATATAGTTGGTGACGTCGTGCTGAACGAACGAAAACTCCTTTCTGCCAAAAAGATGCGCAATGTTGTCCATATTGCCGGTGATCAGATTGTCCATGCAGATCACCTCGTGGCCTTTCTCCAGCAAAAAATCGCACAGATGCGAACCGATGAAGCCCGCGCCGCCGGTGATGAGGATTTTCATAGGATGTCCTTTCGTTGTTTGGTGTTCCAAATTGCAGGAAGCGCCTCTTTCTCTCTACCGTGACGTCAACGTCACGGTTCGGGACCAGAACCCAGTTACACGCCCGAACCGTGGGGTTTATCGCACGGTTAGCGGGGCGCCGACAAGAGCATTTCAGAGAGTACTTGATCCGTTAAGTATTTCCTCCAGACAGCATCCTCCGCGGGATCTCCCCAAACCTCCTTTAAGGAATTCTCGGAAAGCCGCAGCCAACCGTACTCCTCACCCACGTCGTGCCCCTCCGGTTCCAAGGGTACGGTGGGAACGATGACCACCCTCATCGGTCTTTCCCGCGGCAGAGCCTTATTAGGGATAATCTTCCCATCCCGATAGACCCCCTCAATGACTGCCTCCATAGCAAATCCCTCCTCTATGATCCACAATCCACGAGCATCATCCACCACTCACCACTCACCTCTCACCACTCAGCTGGGCTTTTCCCGAGCACCTCCACAATCCGCTCCGCCGCTTTGCCGTCCCAGCCTTCGGGGATGCGACCCGGCTTCGCTTCGCCATCCAGAATCTCCATGGCCGCGCGCACGATCCGCGTCCGATCCACACCCACCAGTTGATTGGTGCCCACCTCGACGGTGATGGGCCGCTCCGTATTCTCTCTGAGCGTAAGACATGGCACGCCCAACACGGTCGTTTCCTCCTGGATGCCTCCCGAATCGGTCAAGACCAATCGGGCGTTCTTTTGGAGTTTCAGAAAATCCAGATACCCCACGGGAGCGACGAATCTCAGATTTTTCATCGCCGCTACCTGAGGTTGAAGGCCCAGTTCGGCGATCATTTTCTCGGTCCGGGGATGAATGGGAAAAATCAGCGGAAGGCGCGTCTGGATCTCGCCGAACGCCCGGATGATTCCCTCGAAACTGGATCGCTGATCCACGTTGGAGGGCCGATGGAGGGTCACGAGACCGTATCCCCTGGGTTCCAGACCCAAGGTGTTTAGAATCGGAGCGCTTTCCGCCAGATGCTCGAACTTGCGGAGGGAGTCAATCATCACGTTGCCCACAAAGAAAATCTTCTCTTGGGGAACGCCCTCCAGGAGCAGGTTCTCGTCCGCGTCCCGGCACGTGGTAAACAGCAGATCGGAGATGGAATCCGTCACTAACCGATTGACCTCCTCCGGCATCGTCCTATCCCGGCTCCTGAGGCCGGCCTCCACGTGGCCCACCGGAATGTGCAGCTTGACCGCATCGAGCGAGCACGCCACGGTGGAGTTTACGTCGCCCACCACGAGAACGAGGTCCGGCTGCTCCTCCGTCATCACCTCCTCGAAGGCGATCATCACCTTTGCC
>JAUWMS010000495.1 GCA_030613045.1 Candidatus Latescibacterota bacterium
CGCATCCACCCCCGCGATCCCGACGATGCGGCGCGTGCGACAAAGCCGATCCCACATCGCCAGCGTTTCCGGGAAAGGGCCGGTGATCTGCGCATCGGGATCCCGGTAAAACCTCCCGAACTTATAGAACCGAAAATGCCGCACCCAATCGAACATATAGGACCAGATCTCCATCCCGTCGAACCGGTCCGAATCCCACTCCTTCCATTCATGGCTTCGCATGAAAAAAAAAGGCCGGTATCGCCCGTGCGGATGCACGATAAAACTCAATCCGTCCTGCTCCCCAATCCGTTCGAGGATCCGGTGCGGCGGTTCCGGATCGGCACTCCGATGCCCCCTCCGGTATCTCCGATGGAGGAAGCCTCCGCCGATCTCCGCCTCCACTCCCAGCGCGAGCCAGTGCTGATTCCGGCTGGCTACCTCTTCGCCCACCAGCACCAACAGACGCTCGTGCCAGCCCTCCCAACCCGCGGCTTTCGCTTCCAACGTGTCATGATCGGTGACGATGAGAAAGTCCAGATCGGCCCGTTGACCGGCCTCGATGATCTGGGGCATCGTCCCGGAGCCATCGGAATGGATCGAGTGGATGTGGATGGCGCCGATGGTTTCGTGAAGGCTTTCGATGTCTCCTCCTTGGTCAGGGGAAAAACAGGAGTCAGAATCCAGAAGTCAGAATTCAGAATAGCTACTCCCGACTTCTGGCTCCTGCCTCCCGCCTTACGCGCTTTCCAGGATCCGGATATTCTCCTCGATCTTCTTCCGGTCCAGCCCGAAGTGACGGATGGGATTTTCGAACAGGAGCGCATGGGCGATATCCAGCGCCTCGTCTTCGGTGAAAAACTGGTCCTCGATCATCGTAGCCAACGTTCGGACCAAGGCCCGCTTATACTGGCGCATTTTGTAATAGCTCTGTTCGATCATATACGAATCCGTATTCTGACCGTTCTGACAATAGGATCCCACCAACTCCAGCCGCATGCGTAGCGCCGTTTCGATGATCGAGGGCGTGTTGCAATACCACCACATCCCGGAGAGGACCGCATTGGGGAAATTCTTCACGAGGATGCAGAGCTGATGCTGATCCGCGGCGGACAACACCGTAAAATCGAAGCGCACGTCGGGGTAAGTGTTCAGCGGCTCCCAGAAGGTCCGGAACATATCCGGATGCATGGTCAGCCCATCGCCGCGGTTCCCCACACCGCGATGCACCTGGCGCACCACGCCCGACATCAACTGAAACACGAAGCCGTATTTCCGGCACAGATCGAGCGCGGTATAGAACAACCGGGTGCGCAACGTATGAAGATCGTCCGTGGATACGGGATCCCCGGCCAAAATCCGATCGAATACCACACCGGGGGAGATGATACCGGCTCCGAGCGAAAAGTCCGGCGGCAGGCTCACCGCGATGCTCACCGCGCCTTTTTCCATGAACCATCCGAAGCGGACATCCATCGCATCCGAAAAGTCGGAGAGCGTGGCGATGTCCTTCCCCGTGACCTCGCTGAGATCTTCCACCGTGTCGGAGAGAGCGTGTTCCTCGAGATTGATAAACTTATCCACGCGGAGGCATGGTTGGTACCAAGCCTTGGCTCCCTCCAGATTCTCGAGTGGATCGTTGGTGCCGAACACGTGCGCGATCCGGTTCGCCTTGAGCGCGGTGGACAGCCATCCCTCGTCGCGCATCCGATCATTCGCCGCATCGCACAGTGCCTCCCACGTATCTTTTGTGATCCGCTTCTCGAAGCCGAAAAGGCCCCGGGCCACCTCGTGGAGACCGGCGTACGTCGTCGTCCCGACGCTGAGCGGGAAATAGGGCACCAAAAACCGCGCCTTGGCCTCCCAGTCCACCTGAGCCATATACTCCTCATAGGGCATCCCCGCGTTCATCGCGTCCGTCTCCGAATAGTGATAGCACAACAGACGCGCCATAGTTCCCGCGGATTCATGTCCGATGGGAATGTGTGAGTGGAAATCCACGGCCCACATCGGCTCGATGGCCTCCCACAGATTTTTTCGCAATGTCTTGGATTTCAAGGGGTTTCCTCCTTAATTTGAAAAGGTGCTAAGTTCCAGGACAAAATTATTTTCACAATTAGGAACCCAGGAAACCAGGAGAAAAACACTCCCTCCGAAATGCACTACAGCCCTCTCCTGGGTTCCTGGATTCCTTAGTGCACGAAATCACAATTACGATGACACATTTTGCGACTTGGCATGGAGACTCTTCACTGCGTTCAGAGTGACAAACGCTGTCATTCTGGTGTAGCCGAAAAAACTCCTATAATCAGGTTACGCCATGATATATATGATTTCGTGCACTTAGAGAAAACACGCAAAATTTTATGAAGTTAATTATGTCCAACTACTTACGAGACAAATTTCAGATTGCGGGTTTTGGGCGGGTTTGGGGTTGCAATCCGAAATCCGAAATCTGAAATCCGCAATCCGGTGCGCTACCTCAAATCCTTCAGCCGAAGCTGAATCTTTTTACGCCCCATCCATTCGTTTTCCTCGACCACATAAGCCAGATCCAAATTGGCCTCTCCCGGCGTGGCTCGATAGAGCAGCTCTCCCATCCCGAAGCCGATGCAGTCGAACAGATGCCCCTCTTGGCGGACCCGCAATTTGAGATGATCCGTCCCCACGATGGTGGGCGTGCCCACGACCTCCAGCCCGCGGGATACCAGAACGGGCTTCATATTCTGAGGACCAAACGGAGCGAGATGGCCCAACAGGCGCACGAGACGCTCGTTGATCTGACCGAGAGAAATCTCGCCGTCCACCCTGAAATGGGGAATCCGCATCTCGTCGGTCAATCGCGCTTTGGCCACGCTCTGGAGCTTTTCACGAAAGGCCTCGA
>JAUWMS010000025.1 GCA_030613045.1 Candidatus Latescibacterota bacterium
AAGCTTCTTCAAATGAATTCCCTCCAGAACTGATATTTCTTAAACGTCTAAATCTTGATTGGAAAATTTTATATTTTCCTGCTGTTTTATCAAGAATTTCAATTTTAGAATCAATCTTTAATGATGAATAAATACTTGGGATAACACCAGCCAAGAGTGCAGAAATCCCAATAAAATACTTTATATAATCCACTTCCGTAGTCGTTAAAATTTCAACTCCTGAAAATCCTCCCAAAAGCAAAGGTACTGCTATGAAAAATGTTTTACATCTACGAAGAAAGGATAAATAAAAATAAAAAGTAGTTGATGTATATAAGCAGTTCTCTTCTTCGCGAGCACACTCTTTAATCATTTCGAAATTTTTGTCATTCATAACATCTCTCTAATTTCTTATTAATACTTTAATATGGCCAAGGGCGACACATTTTGAATTTTTGATTAAATAACATTCAACAAAATGATCACCATAGTATTTTGTATTCTCAATACGTTTTCTACTTCCGGTATCACTCCAAATCTGACCTCTTAAATCCCCTCTACTCTTCGCTTCTTCACCATAATTCCTGACTTTCCATTTAACTTCAAAGGGTTCAGGAACATTAGTATTTTCGATGAAGAATTCAAGTTTTTTTCTCTTCTGTAAGAAATGCATTTTTTTTAAGAGAGTAGGGCGCCAACCATCTTGTGAAACTCGACAATTTAAATTTACATAGAATTCGTCATTTAATTCAATCTCACAAATCTCTTCAATATATTCCTCTTTCTCAGAATAGTATTTTTCGAGAGAACTTGCCTCTTTCACTGAACTCTGCCCTGGGAAATCATTCCCGAATATCTTTTTCCATTCCTGAATCGATTTTAATTCTTTACCAGCTTCTTCAAATGCAATGGCCTTTTTGGATCTTTTAATTGCTGTGTCAACATAACTTTTATTTTTCTCTTCCACTTCATCAGATAAAAAGACAAAAAAATCATAGACCATTTTTGATGTCGAGATAAACTCATATTCTTCATCAAAAAAATCCATAACTGCTTCTTCTATTTTATAAGATTTTAGATCAACAGAACATTTCTCGCTCCATTTTTTTATCATTCTAATTAGTGATCTTGTTCTTCCATCATTATCTTTATCTGAATTATTGATTTTATCGATTTCTGATCTTGGATCCCATATTTCCCAAAATCCTCCATTTGATGTGTTCGGAATTTTGAACTTACGATCTTCTTGTTCAAAAGAAGGTAATACCTCCACATTATGCGAAGTATCTGAAAATTCAACTACAACAACTTTTCCAAATACTTTAATTGTTGATGATGAGTATTTTTCTTCCAATATAGATTTTATTTTTGATAATAGATTTGATTGACCATTTGATTCATGTTTGTCGTATTGGTCATAATATTTGCTTGGAATTTTAAAAATAACATCAATATCTCTTGCAGGGCGGATATTTGTTTTCTTTCCGTAAGAACCAATCAATAGCTTAGTTGAGCCATCATATTTCTTATCGGGATAATAATGGGAATGAAGCTTATCACAAACACCATTGAATTTGGTCTTTGCATCATCCCTTTGTTTTTGTGTCAGTTTTATATTTACGAGGAATCTATTAAAGTATTTTTCCATAGTAGAATTTTATGAAAATGTATAACATGGTTTATATTGATCCGTATAACAACCTATATGTCGTTGCAAGTGCCGTATAAGACACTCCCGAAACAAGCATTACATCTTCCGTAACAAACGGATTATCACAATATTGCGTCATACCGGAATTCATATCTTGGTGTATTATGAGGATCGGCATATACATAAGATTAGGTGTACTAATGGAAACAGCAAAAGCCGCTTTTCATGGCTACCTAATCTTATAAGCATATTATCAGTTATCTTCTTTCTATGCAATATCATAGTAACTATTTTATTTCCCCCTTTTAGACTATGCTGCTTTCAATAGCAACCTAACCTGTTCCAATTTTTCTTTCTCATACTTTCTTTACAGTGCTTTTTCCTTGGCCGAATATCAAGCCTGCTCCACCACGATCCGATTGCCCTCCACCCGGCACCTTTCGCCCATTCCTACGCGATCCCCCCTATGGCCTGCACAGCAACATATTGAGGCACAGCAAGGGTTCGCTCCGGCCGATACCGGTGCGCCTCCTCTAAGAAGTGATCAAGCTGCTCAGAAATATCGGCGGAGAGATAAGCCTCGTTGCATTGCTGACACACATCGGCTTGGACATCCCTGATGACAAGCAATTCTTCTCCACGCCAGATTTCCAACGTGGTCTTGCCGGGCTTTAATACGCCGCCGCACAGGTCACACCGATCAACGATGTCTTTCATTTTCTCCTCTTTCGGGTCTTGTAGTCGCTTTCCCATAGGGCATCCTCCGGCTCATACAGCGTCACGATACGCAACGCCGGCTCAACGTTTCCCCTTGAGCAAACGAGGTGAAGTGGGTCGCCCGAAATCGTCCAACCCAGCACGAGGCAGGACGGGTATGGTTGAGCATCTGGATTCCGTTCGATGATTTCGCCATTCAGCAAAGCTTGTTCCATCTCAGCCATACCAATTCGGCGCTCCAGACGGACAATGGTTGCATGTTTGGTAAGACGATAGCGCTTCGCACGGACGTGACTACGGATGAAACGCATACCGGGCGGCTGGCACATATCTTGTCTCATAAGTCTCATGCTGTGTAGCCATTGAGAAAGGAACGAATTGGAACCGACTATTGACCGTAGTCCACTTGTAGCCGAACATCATGCCTGCTCCACCACGATCCGATTGCCCTCCACCCGGACAATACGGATGGTCATGCCCTTCAGGAAGGAGGTCGGACAGTTGGCTGGATCTCAATTCTGAGATTTCGCCTCTTCTTCAACATCCTCTAAGACTCTTTGCATAAAGGGTTTAAGCGGAGGCAATTCGCCATGTATTACTTCCCAGACAATCTCCAGATCAATGCCAAAATATTCATGGATGAGTTTGTCTCTCATTCCTGCCATCCGCTTCCACGGAATTTCGGAATACCTCTCTCTCATGCTATTGGGGATTTTCTTTGCTGCTTCTCCCGCAATTTCCAGACTTCGTACCACCGCATTTATGGTCTTCTTATCCTTGATAAAATCCTCAAATCGCATTCCCTTTGTAAAGTCCTTCACCTCAACGATCGCTTCAAGAATATCCTGAATGTAATCCCCCAGTTCCCGTTTCCTCATAAGAACACAGCCTCCTCAAGGATACGTTTTCCGATCCTTGGCTTGAGCGCTTTCTTGGAAACCAGATCTATCTTCCTTCCCGTAATGCTGCCGAGGTACTCTTCAAGTTCGAGAAACCTGAAAAAACCTATAGGTTCATTAAATTCGACCAGAATATCCACATCGCTTTTCTTATTCTGTTCTCCCCTCACAAAAGAACCAAATACTCCCACAGTCCTGACGTTATATTCTTCGCTCATAAATTCAGAATGCGCTTGGATTGCCTGTTTAATTTCTTTTAATGAATTCATTTCTTCAAGCCTCCATACAGGGGCTCTATCATCTCGGACAACTTTTGTTTTGGGATTTTCTATAGCCGAAACTCACGCCTGCTCCACCACGATCCGATTGCCCTCCACCCGGACGATTCGGATGGCCGTCCCTTTCGGGATGTACTCGCCATCGGAGACCACGTTCAACCGTTGCTTTCCGAAACGCCCCGTGCCCACCGGCCTTAGCAGCGTCAACGCCACGCCCGATGCGCCCACCAACGCCTCGTATTCCGCGGGCGAGGATCGGAAGCCCTCCTCCACGCGCTCCTCCCGCTGAAGGATCAGCCGATTCCAGAAAGCGGTGCGCGGCATCGTCCTCAGGATCAGAATGGACAGGGCGACGGTGGCGATAAAGGAGAGTCCCACCCATACAAAGGTCTGCTCGATATCCTCCGCGCTCGGAAAGCGTCCCAGAAAGCTCCAGAATATCGCGATCGTCATCAGTACAAGGCCGAGAAGCCCCACCATCCCGAATCCGGGGATGTAGAGGATCTCGATCAGGAGCAGCACCGCACCGAGGATGAACAGCGTCGGCTCCCACCACTCGGCGAGATACACCAGATAATGACTTCCGAAAAACAGCGCCAAGGCGACCAGTCCCACGGTACCGCCCACACCCCAGCCGGGCGTTTTCACCTCGAAGACCAGTCCTAAGAAGCCGATGGTGATCAGGAGCGAGCTGACCATCGGATGCGTCAGAAAACGCACGATCTGCTCCGCCCAATTGACGTGGATCCGCACGATGATTGCTCCGGTCAACTCGTTCAGCGCGAGCACCTCATCCAGCGTCTCCGCCGTATACTCCGCCATCTTGTGCTCGATGGCTTCTTCCGTCGTGAGTGTAAGCAGCTTGCCCTTGGGACAGAGATCGGGAATATCCACGTCCTCGTCCACCATCGCCTCGGCCAGCTTCGGAGGTCGTCCTGTTTTCTCGGCGGTGGCCCGCATCTCCGTGCGGAAGTAAGAGATCACCTTCTCGCTCGCCTTTTTACCTTCCATATCCACGGCCGTGGCGGCTCCGATGGAACTTCCTCCGGCCATCACGATCTGATCCGTCGCCAATGAGATCAGCGCGCCGGCGGAGATGGCCCGCTTGTTCACGAACGCGATGGTCTTCAAAGGACAGTTGAGGATCGCGTCCCGAATCACGACCGCCGCATCCACGCGACCTCCGAACGTGTTCACCTCGAAGACGACCGCATCCGCCCCGGCCTCCTGGGCCTCCTTGATCGCCCGCACCACAAACGCCGCCAGTCCGCCGTCTATGATGCCTTCGATGGGCACCAGATAGACGATACCTTCTTCCGAAGCCGGGGAGATTTCCGCGAGCGCGGTTAGGCATAGGCAAAGCAGGATGATGATCTTACGGGTCATATTATCCCTCATCTGTGAAACGTGAGATATGAAACCGGGCATTCTCCATCTTCTGAGAATCTCTTTTCGATCTTTGCGCCTTTGCGGTGCGTTATCAGGGAAACTAAGCTCCCCAGCTTCGTTGTTCAATAATCTGTTGAATATCCTCTTCCAGGGCAGCGAAGGCAGATAAAGCTCGTAAGGGAGAAAAATCATCAATAAACTCAGCAACACGGCGAGCACGCTGTCTGACGGGAAAACGTTTTAGACGACGTCCGCTGAGACCACTTGCTTGCTTCAGGTATTCATACAGTTTCGTTTTTGGGTCGGGGACCTTCTCAAGGCGTTTGATCGGAGAGAGAGGTAATGGCTGACGGCCAGAGCGGTTTCCGGAGGCATGCCGGATAGCGGCCTCGTCAAATAGTAACCAGGTCTCTTGCATACGAACCGGCACCACACAGACTGCGGGCGGAACGGAGTGGGATGCGACGATTTTTTCAATCGCTTTATTGATCTCATGTACACGCTTCTCCCGCGGTTCTCTTTCTGCATCCCGATGGACAAACAACAGGTCGCAGGGATAGAGATCCAGACTCGGAATAATCCTATTGACTAACTTCCTGGATTGGCAAACTCCGCGCAAATCCGCCCATTCCGCTTGAATAGCCCACCCTACACCATTTGTGGTCAGCAGCCACGTGAGAATAGGGATGAGTGCGGCGTCTGAACTGCCATCGGTCAACAAGGTATAGCGCAACTCACTCATTCTACCTCACTGAACAAGGGGAGCATAGTTTGCAAATCCGGTCTATCCATAACCCGACGGGGCGTTCTTTTTTTTGATTTCGATGGCCGACTCATTGAATACTCGTCTGCAGCCATTAAAGGATTTAGATAGGCCAATAGCCTCCCTCTGGGGACAGGATGCACCTTCGGAGCAGCCTCTGCCCGCCACGTGTCCGGCAACCAACTGAAGCAAGCCCGTTTGAATCGCTGATCCTCCCGCACCATTTCTTTCAATTCGGCCACCAATAGACTATTATCAAGAACTTGCTTGACAACGGATGGGGAATGCGTATTCACAATCACCTGGCGTAGTGGATTATCCGGCCCGATTGGACTGTTCACATCGGTAGCAATGTCCTGAAGAAGCCTCAGAATTGCGGGAATGCGCTCAGGGTGAATCCCGTTTTCCGGTTCTTCCAAACAGATAAGACCGCTTGCTTTTGGATCTAACTCTAAGACACTCAGTGCCAAAAAACGCAAGGTCCCGTCGGAAAGCGCGCGCGCCGGATGAACCGTACCATCACGATCTGTGACCTCCAACGTCAAAAGTTCGCGCCGTTCATCGCGATCCACTCTGACGGCATACACATCGTCAATCAGTTCAGACAAACGGGCCGCGACCTGATCATATATCCAAGTTTTTTTCTCCACTATGGAGGCCTGGTTTAGGTGCTGGTGTGCTCGCGCCAGATAATCCAAAGTCGCAGGCAAGTGAGAACCATTCGCATCTAATCCCGGAGTTGTTGTAAATTCAGTTGTAAATTCATCCGGTTTCCTTAATGATGAAGGTTCTAATTGAAACAGGCGCCAGGATTGCATTTCCCGACGCGCCAAAAGTGCTGTCGGACTCTCGGTGGCGGTTACCGTAGAAAGTACGGTACGAGGGAGATTTGCTGCCAGTAATGATTTTGACCTGCCTTTATTGCCGTCCTGGCTCAATTTTACTTGACGATTTCCGTCTTTGTTCTCCGTTGAAATAAAAGGAGATGCTCTTCTCCCCTGTAATACGGATTTTCGCCAGGTACTGGCTCCGTGAGGGAACTTCAGGATTTTTGCCGCATCCCTTAACTTGATACGCTCAAGTTTTTCTTCAATGAGTTCAAGCGATCCCAATGAAGGCAATCTCTCATCCACTCTATAGGTTAGCATGACCGTGTAACGTAAAAACGTAATACTCGCTTCCGCCTTCTGGCCCAAATCATCTACCCCCTCGGGGGGAACGATCATCTCTGCTTCAAAAAACATTTCCCTGTCATACTCATCGCCAACACGGTGGAAAAGGCTTCGTATATCGGCGGTTCTTCCTCCTTCACCACGGACAGAGAGCGCCGCTTTGATGAATGTATCGCTGGCCAGGGCGCTGAGAAATTGAATGGCGTCAAAGAGGTTGGATTTGCCAACCCCGTTCGCGCCCGCCACACAGGTAAACGGGCCAAAGCGCACGTCCACGTCAACGAGGTTTTTGAAGCCGGAAACTTTCAAACGAGTTAACATGAAACGCTCCATTCATCACTGGATTTACTGTCCTCTGGAGTCTATGAAGTTGCTGTCCTCTTGAAGTCTCTTTCACCAGCGAAGCAACAGGTAAATGGTACCACAATCCGGGGAGTTTGTCAACACTTTTTTGCTTGGGAAGAAATGAAGCCAACGGACAGATTTTTCGCACTGCGATCACCCGTAAATCCTCCCGCGCCAATTCCTCTATCAGAGATCAAGGCAGCTCTTTCTTTTCCCGATCCCTGACCCCCGATCCCTCGCCCCTATATCGCCTTCTCATAGATCCGCTCAAACACCTTCTCCGGATCGGAATGGACGCGATAGGGATCTATGATCGTGATGCCGTCCTTCCCGAATCCGGCCGTCACCGCCGGGAATTTTCCCTCCTGCTGATACTGAAAATTCCGATCCCGCACGATCCGAGCCGCGTGCACGATGGCCACCGTGATCCGGCCCTCTTCCGCCGTCGGATACGTGCCTTCCAACTCCTTCAGGGAGGCGCCGAAGTATTTCACCCGAACCGCGGCCAGCAAGCCCGCCACAATGCTGTCCGTCCCGTATCCCACGTACGCCTTCGATCCATCCGGGCGCGCCACGTCCCGCGTGAAGTGATTGTTCGCGCTGTGGAAGCCCCCATCCTTGTACCAATACCGAAATCCCCGATACTGCTGATCCGATTCCACCTTCCCCTCCGTGCCCACGATCTCGTGCTCCTGGTTCACGTTCCCCTCGAAATCCTCCGGCGTGATCCAATGGTTTTGAAACGTAATGCTCATCCCATTCTCGAACTCCACGCGCACCTGCACCGCATCGTACGCATTGATCCCGTCCCGGATCAGCCGCTTCTTTTGTCCCACCGCCGTCAGGGACACGGGCTTGGAATGATAGTAATGATAGAACAAATCCGTCCAGTGCGGACCTACATAGCTGAAGGGATCGCTCTGCTCCGCCCATTTGAACGTGCTCGTGGAGACCTCCAACGGCTCCTCGAGGATCGCCCGGCCATACACCGGGTCGCCGATCCGGTGCCGGATCTCGTCGCGCACCCGCAGATGATCCGGATCGTATCGCTTGTGCATGTCCACCGCCACGATCCGATCCCGCGCCACGGACTGCGCAATGATCCGATCCGCCTCCGCCACATCGAGGCACATCGGTTTCTCCGTGATTACGTGACATCCGCGCTCCAGCGCATCGAGGATCACCTGCGTGTGGAGATGGTCCGGCGTAGCCACCGCCACCACGTCCAGATCCGGATGCGCCCGCATCGCATCTTGCCATGGCGTGTCCCCGAAATACGCCTCCGGCCGGTGCCCCGTCCGCTCCTGATACGCCGTCGTCGCCCGCTGAGCCGAGGCCTGGGTTCGGGTCGCAATCCCCACCAGCTCAAAGCGGACCGGAGCCACGTCCCGCACAAAATCGTCCATCCCCAGCCGTGCCAATATCCCGGCAATCCCGTTCCGCTGTACGTCCGCAAACGCACGCGCGTGCACATCTCCGCCGAACATCCCGGCGCCGATCAAAACAATTTTGATCACTCCTTCGGTCATCGTTGTCCCCCTGTGAAAAAAGGATAAAAGATAAAAGTCCTCTCCCCCTCACGTTTTACGTTTTACGTTTCACTTTTGTTGAAATATAGCCAAATTCGGACGCGAAGGCAAGCGGTTTTTGGGACCGGGGCGGCTCGGATATCTTCTATTTTTCTCTTGCTTTTTGGTGCAATGTGGTGTATTTTAAGACGTCTGATTGTCAGCGTGCACAAAGGGCATGAGTTCCCCGAAAAAGGGGACTCGAACGCGTCGCCATAGTATAAACCCAAGTAAGCGGCCTGACCAGGATAGGGGCCATGGCTTGCGCCGCCAAAATCATGTAAGGGCGATCCCATGCCTTCGTTCAAACTCACATCGGACTATACGCCCCAGGGCGACCAGCCCCAGGCGATCCGGGAATTGACCCAGGGCGTCCTGCGGGGAGATCGGTTCCAGACCCTGCTCGGCGTGACCGGCTCCGGAAAGACGCTGACGATGGCGCACGTCATCGCCAATATCCAAAAGCCCACGCTCGTCATCTCCCACAACAAAACGCTGGCCGCCCAGCTCTATGGCGAATTTATGGGCTTCTTCCCTGAAAATGCGGTGGAATACTTCGTCAGCTACTACGACTATTATCAGCCCGAGGCATACCTGCCGGTCACGGACACGTTCATCGAAAAGGAAACGATGATCAACGAGGAGATTGACCGCCTCCGCCTCAAGACCACCAGTTCCCTTTTGGAGCGCAGAGACGTCGTGGTCGTAGCGAGCGTGTCCTGCATCTACGGCATCGGCTCCCCGAACGAATACAAACACATGGGCGTCTCCCTTGAAGTCGGCCATCGGGTGGATCGGGACGACCTTTTGCGCCGTCTGGTGGACATCCATTATACCCGCAACGACGTCTCGTTCGAGCGGAGCACGTTCCGCGTTCGCGGCGACGTGGTGGAGATCATCCCCGGGTACGAGGAACGGGGCCTTCGCGTCGAATTTTTCGGCAACGAGATCGAGCGGATCTCGGAAATAGATCCGCTGCGGGGCGAAGTGCTCGAATCCAAACAACGGGTGTCCATCTATCCCACCAAACACTTCGTCACCACCTTTCGAAAAATCGAGGAAGCCATCACGGAGATCGAGCGGGATGCGGAGGAGCGCGTGACCTGGTTCCGCGATCATGGCAAGTTATTGGAAGCCCAGCGTCTCGAATCCCGCACCAAATTCGACGTGGAGATGATGCAGGAAATCGGATACTGCTCCGGGATCGAGAACTATTCCCGGTACCTCTCCGGCCGCAAGCCGGGCGAGCGTCCCGATACGCTCATGGACTATTTCCCCGAAGACTTCCTGCTCTTTATAGATGAATCCCACGTGACGATTCCGCAGGTCCGGGGCATGTTCGCCGGGGACCGGTCCCGCAAAGAGGTGCTGGTGGAATACGGATTCCGGCTCCCCGCCGCGTTCGATAACCGGCCGCTCTATTTCGAGGAATTCGAGTCCATGATCCACCAGGCGATCTTCGCATCCGCTACCCCAGCGGATTACGAGTTGGAAAAAAGCGAAGGCGTGGTCGTGGAACAGGTGATCCGTCCCACCGGCCTGTTGGATCCCGAAATCATCGTTCGGCCCGTCGGGGGACAGGTGGACGATCTGTTAGAAGAAATTCGGATCCGGGTGGCGCGCAAGGAGCGCGTGCTCGTCACCACCCTCACCAAACGCATGTCCGAAGACTTGTCGAACTACCTTGCTCAAATGGACGTGCGCGTGCGCTACCTCCACTCCGAGATCCATACGCTCGAACGGATGGATCTTCTGCGCGATCTGCGCCTGGCCCAATTCGACGTCATCGTGGGCATCAACCTCCTCCGCGAGGGCCTCGACCTGCCCGAAGTCTCCCTCGTCGCCATCCTGGATGCGGACAAAGAAGGATTTCTCCGCTCCGAACGCGCGCTCATCCAGACTGCCGGAAGGGCCGCCCGCAACGTCCGGGGTCAGGTACTCATGTATGCGGATCGCATCACCGACTCCATGCGCCGCGCCATAGACGAAACCAACCGGCGCCGGACGATCCAACAGCGTTACAACGAGGAACACGACATCACGCCCCGGACCATCTACAAATCCGTGGAGGAGATCCTCCAGGCCACGGCCGTAGCCGACTCCCGCCTTCAGATCGCCGAGAGCGCCCCCCCCCGGGCCTATGCCGCCGAGAGGGCCACCGAGGAACTGATCGCCCCCCTCGAAAAAGAAATGGCGAAAGCGGCGGAGAATCTGGAGTTTGAGCGGGCGGCCGAAATCCGGGACGAAATTGCCGGGATGCGGACACCGTGATCTCATTGCGGATTGCGGATTAAACACCCGCAATTCGAAGTCACCCTCACCAAACGAAGGAGCATCTTTGAAGCGTATTTCATTCTTTATTCTAAAATCCCTCTCATTCCAACGCTCTGGGTGGAAACGCAGCTCCGACGCTCAGCGTCCCCAACCAAACCGTGAACGAAGCGGAGCGGAGGTCACGGCGAGCCGCGCTGAGACGATATTCCTCCGTGCGTAAATGAGAGCATCGGACACTTCGGGACGACGCGGACAGGGTTTTTCCCGCGTATCCCTGTCTTGTCCGTTGCTATGAGAGGGGGGGCCGGGAATGTCCTCTGTGGAATCAGCGAAAGGAAAAGCATCATGGGGCTTCAGGATGAACTATGGAAGGACATAATCGAGGAGTTGTTCCCTCAGTTTTTGCGCTTTTTCGCGCCCGATCTGGCTCAGGACGTAGATTGGGAGAAAGGCTACGAGTTTTTGGACAAGGAACTCCATCAGATCGCGCCGGAGTCGGAGAAAGGCACGCGGTATATGGATCGTCTGATCAAAGTAATCCTGCGCGATGGCGGAGAGCGTTGGGTGCTGGTGCACGTGGAGGTGCAGGGCTATTGGGACAAAAACTTCCCTCAACGGATGTTCACCATGTTCTATCGGCTCCGGGATAAGTTCGGGAAGGACATCGTGAGCCTTGCGGTGTTTTCGGATGCGAATAAGGGCTATAAGCCGGATCGCTTTACGTGGGACTTTTACGGGTGTAGTCTGGAGTATAAGTATCGGGCGTATAAGGTGCTGGAGTATGCGGACAAAGAGTTGGAGGCGAGCGCCAATCCGTTTTCCTTGGTGGTATTGGCTGCGAAGAAAAGTGTGGAGATCCAGGACGATGAGGAGCGGCGGGGTCGGTTCAAGATGCGGTTGATTCGGGAGTTATTGAGTCGGGGCTATAGTCGTGATGAGGTGATTGGGATATTTCGGTTTGTAAATGGCGTGATCCGGTTGCCTCTGGAACTGGATCAGTTGGTGTATGAGGAGTTACACAAAGAGGAGGGAACAGCCATGTCGTACGTGACGAATTGGGAGCGGATTGCG
>JAUWMS010000176.1 GCA_030613045.1 Candidatus Latescibacterota bacterium
ACCATCCCAATCCCTTTAACGCCACTACTTCTATTACCTTCACGTTAGAGAGCAGCTGTGCGGTAGAGCTTTCGGTTTACAACTGCAAGGGACAATGCGTCAAAACCCTGTTCCGCGGAGAAAAACAGGCGGGGATTTATACCGCCACGTGGAATGGGACGGATGAGCAGGGAACGGTGGTCACCAGCGGGATTTATTCCTGTCAGTTGAAGGGTCCGGATGGGATCAAAGAGACGCGAAAAATGCTTTTCCTGAAGTGAATGGAGGACTCCACCCAATTTGTTTGGACGGATAGGATAGACCCTCCGAAATCCCGTTGACCTCGGAGGTCTATCGGCAAAAAACATGTTAGGCCTCGGAGGAATATATGCTTTACGATGACTACAATAGAGAGGAACGCGCTTTATGCTCTCACTTGTTTCGTCTGCTTCATGAAAAATTAGTGACAGATTGTTACAACTCCCCATTATCAAGAGTACTTCAATTTCTGCCCATCCAGGGGAGTCAATTTAGTTATCACGGAGTGAAAATTTTTGCAGAAGTAGCTCTGATTAGAGACGCCTATTTTGCAAGGAAGCCAAACGTTCGCGAGTTCATGGATAAGGTTGTCGATCGGATTGCCAGTCAAGAAGGCATTACAGAATACAGGCGATATAGCGAATTACCAAGTCCGCTGAATGATCCAGACGAGACGCATCCAAAGAAAATTGGGTACAAGTCCAAGAAACTATCGGTTGGCCTGACAAAGGCTGAATTGGCAATATACGGATGTCTGCAGGGAATGTTTAACGCCAAACCTGACCTGGCAATAACTATTGATAACAAGCTGATCGTCTACGAGGCGAAGTTCACAGCGCCATTTAATGCAGCGCAACTAGATCGGACGAAGAAAATTGCAGATGTGTGGGCAAACGAGTTATTTGAAGACCTCGGTTTTGATGAGAAGCCGCAGGTCGTTGTATCGACGATTGGAGCAAAAGCATCTAAACCAGAACCAGATTTGGACTGGGAGACAGTTTTCGAAATTCAAAAGAACTTTTACCCAACCAATGACAGAACTTACATTGCCTTTGAGTCAGCGAGTAGGTTGCTTCAATCACCCAAATAATAGCGAGGCCCAGCAATGCGCTGTACCTGACCGCACTAGCTGGCTTGAATTTTCTAGGCTCAACGGCCAAAGTTGCGCTTTCTTCTGGTCAGCGTTATTCTGGAAGCACCGTGCGACAGGTGAGCTTAAACGATAAAAGCCGCCCTGAGATAGCACTCGGGGCGGCTTTCTTTTTTGCGGATTCTTCGATCCTTGCGGTTACGCCTCCGAAGCGAGGAGGCGTTCCAGCGCGGGAGCGGCGGTAGATGAAAAGTCTCATGATCCAGTGAGTTGAGGCTCACGCCGAGTATTCAAACCGATCCAACAGTCCTTCTTCAGCCGCCGCATCCGCAAACAGGATCAGCGACGTATAGCTCGCTGCGAACGTCCGCCCTCCACCATGTCCTCGGATCACCGCGCCGTCCTCGATCAACCGTTTCGGTCCTCCTCTGCTTCCTCCGAATCCCTCCATAAGCGCCGCGAACTGCCGGGCCGCCACCTCTAAGTAGCGCCGGTTCTTCGTCTGCCGGTACGCGTGCGTGAACGTCTCGATGGCGTGCATCGTGGGCGCGGGATGACGCAGCGAGGGCAGTTCCTTGTAATACAGAATACCCCCTGGGCCAAGGCAATGCTCGATCAGATCGTCCGCGGTCTTCACGATCAAACGCTTTACCCGGTCGTCGTCCTCGATCAACAGATACCGGGCGAGGGAATTGGCCGCGATGGCAATCATAAACGGCACCCGGGGCATACTGTGGCTCGTGTAGGGCGCGAGCATCCCCCCGAACTGTTCGTGCCAGGTCAGGTATTGATCCACGATCCGCCGGGCTTCGGACCGATACCCCTCCTCTCCGGTCTCCTGCACCATCGCTACCAACGTCCGCAAAGCCCAGCCGCCCTCCCTCGCGGAGGATGCGCCCGGCTCCCGCATCGCCGGTTTCCTCAGATGCCGCAGCACGTTCTCCGTGATCATCCGCGCGGCCTCCAATCCCTCCCGCCGTCCGGTCAGATGGTAGTAGTCCAACAGACCCTCCACCCACTCGTGCGACGGCGTAACCCCGCCGGACACGTGATGGGCCGAATGCACCACCAGCCCGCCGTGCCGCAGCGGATCGTCGCTCCGATGGCACAGATCCACGTCTAACCAGTGCCGTGCTGCGACCAGTCCGGATTCCAGGGTTCGACGTTCTCCGATCAGACCGTAGAACAGCGTACACGCGTGCGTCCGGTCGTACTCGTTGTTCACCCACACGGTCAGCCCGCGCCCGCGGCCCTGATCCGTGTATCCCGCGTCCGGTGCATCCCCGAAGTGGAACATCCCAAGCGCGGCAGGACGACTGGTGTGAGACTGAATCAGCTTCACCGTAAGCCGATCCGGAATCCGCTCCGGGAACATCGGCATCCCCCACGGATTGTTCTCCCGAATCCACGCACGGGGCAGCGCAGGCCGATCCGGAAGCTGGAACTGAAGGCTTCGTGCGGAGATCTCCTCCAACGGGATCGTGCCGTCGTGCACGTGCACCAGCATCCGGTGCGTCTTGCCCATCCCCTGATATACGGTAGCAGGCGGCGCATCCGAAGGGAACAGCGAACCCGTGATCCCCTCCGGCGTGACCCGAAGTGCCTTCGGGAAGTTCTGGTGCGCCTGATGGATCGAAAGCGCCACCCCGGTGTCCTCTATGCGCCAGTCCGCCCAGAAATCCCCGTAGAAGCAATCCACGTAATGCTCGTTGGACTGGTATAGGATCGTCTCTGCATCGAGCGACAATTCCAGCGGCTCGGCGCCCTCCTGAATCCGCGTACGGTAGTATCCCTCCCCCAGCGCCAGCCGGGGCGTCCCGCGCACAGGAGGCCGTACGTCGAGGCGCAATTCCTCCAACGCCAGTTCCCCCTCATCTTCCGTGTGCAGAAAAGCGTGCTCCACCTCCGCGTAGGATTTCCCGGCATACGCCGTCACCCGGCCGCGTAACTCCATGAAGCCGCCACCGTCCTCCCTCCGATGTTTCCCCCGGACAAGCACCACCGCGCGCAGAGGTCCTGCCTCGACGACCTCTAACTCCACTGGTCCCGACGCCGTGGATAAGACCTGCCCCGCGCATCGCATTTGGAATCCCTGGAATGCCTGACCATTCCACAACCTTTGGGCGTTGAGGATCACATCTGTGAATGGCAGGAATCCCTCACGTGGTATTCGGAACGCAAGTGGTCCGGTGTCCACTGAGACTCCGTCCTCCATCTCCTCCACGCGCACCTCCACTTCCGGTCGTGGAGCGTCCACTGCCCGATCCGCGATCTCGCACGCCAACGTCTTGTCCGCGTTCCCCGGCAAGTCCGGCTGAAAATGCACGAAGAGCCACTTTACGCTTCCATCCTCCCACGTCGCAAGCACTTGGGGCTGAATTGGCAGCCTCCGATCCCCGTCCCGCACCACGAGCCGCTTGGGATCGTCTAACCTGCCCTCCGCAAACGGGATGCTCACACTCACCGGTTCCCGAGCGCGGTCATACTTAGAGATCTTCTCGAAATAGAGTTCCATTAGCCCGACTCCTTCACTTAGAGATTTTCCTTTTCTCAATGACAGGGGAACTGATCATGTCACCGCGAGGAGCATCAGCGACGAAGCAATCTCTGAGAGTATCGCGCAACAACGAGATTGCTTCGCTTCCTTCGGGCGCTCGCAATGACGGAAAAGAAAAAGATTCAAGTGGTTTCGGTGTTGCCTTCTTACAGCTAAATGCAAAACTCGTATTCTATCTCTGTGGTCACGCTTCCGAAGTGAAGATGTGCTCGAACTCCGCCAGTGCGGTGCGCTTCGTTTCCCGCTCCTGCTCGGTCCGATAGGGGATGAGGGTGAGCACGATTCCGGCGTTTCCGTTACGGGCGGTCGTCAGAAATCTCAAGTATTCCCGACGGACAGGCCCGGAGTCCTCGGAGCGGAGGCGGAGTTTTTCGTGCGCGCCGATGAGGATGCGATCCACGCCGGGCTTGGCGCAGGCGATGAGGAGGGATCCGGATTCCCCGGAAACGATAGCTCCATCCTCCACCAACGTTATTTTCCCGGCCACGTGCAGCCGGGATTCCACTTCCGCGCCTTCCCGACAGGTTACTTCGTCCTTCAACACCCATCCCGTCGGCTTGAGGAAATAGAGTGTGCGTCGGGCTTTGGAGAGCACGTCCGAAGGATAGGCGTGCGCCATGTCTATGACCACGCGCTCCCAGTTTTTCTCCTGCCGATGTTCCACGATCTTCCCTTGGTATTCCTTCCCGGCCTGCTGACCTTTTCCATCCACAAAGATGAGATTGTGCCCTTCCGAGCCGCACACCGGATTGTCGTACCGTTCGGAGCTGAAGTAGGCGCGGTCGTATAGGCCGATGCCTGTGTCGCGGATGGTTGTTTCGCCCAAGCCATGCACGAGGAACTGACCCACGTCGTTGTGATTGTGCGGCTCGGCATTGTGTCCGGCCTTGAGCGCCAGCACGAGGGCGTCCGGGTCGGTCCAGGAGGATCGCGTAACGATCACCCCGATGTCCCGGTAATGTTTGGAGATGTCCGAAGGATCCGGCGGCGCGGCGTTCAATTTTTCCGGCATCGGCCAAAGGAGATCCCGAAGCGCGCCGCCCCGAAGGAGTCCCGGGGGCTCGAGCGGTTCCATGTACCACTTGATCGCCGAATCCTGATAGCGGTCGGCGAATCGGGCCATCACGTCGGGATAGACGCTGGGCACGGCGCTGGTATCGCCGAAATTCACGCACGCGTTCGGAGGAAGATAAGCATAGATCGGGAAGCGGGAGGTGGCGCGCATACTCGGATGCGCCAGCAGGTCTATCTCGCCATCGGTGATTTTGGACAGCACATCGGACAGATAGATCACTCTGGAAAAGCCATAGAACCAGTATCCCACGCCCTCGACCCACGCGCCGTCCCGATCCGCCGTGTTCAGGAAGGCGAGGATGCTTTCGAGCATCTTGTGCAGCAGCTCGAGCGCCCAGGGTTCGTCCAAGGCCATCAGCACGAGGGCGGTGCCGGAGTTCCCGTTGCACACGCCGCACCAATTGGATTCCGGGCGATGGGCCCATCCCTGCTCGTCGAAGTGATCCCGGAGGGGCACTAAGACCTGACGGAGCACGCTACGACGCATCCAGTTCAGGGTTTCCGCATCCAAGTCTTCGTGGAGGACATCCCACAGATCGGCGAGGGACAACGCGGTGCCGGAGGAGAAGAGGTCCACGAGCGTGATCGTGTCCGGCGAAAAGGAGCGACCGCCTGTGTGCGCGGGAAGCACCCAGGTGAATTCCTCCATAATGGCCCAGAGATAGTCCCGACAGCGATCCAGATATTTCTCCTCCCCGGTCAGAAGATAGCTCATCGCCAGATTCTCGGCCCGGGTGCGGCGTTGAAAAGACGGACCCTCGAAGGGCCTGCGACGACCCGTGCGCACAAAATCGTCGTACAAAGATCTCGGAAGATCGGGAATGGGTTGCTCTATGGCAGCGTCGCAGTCCCGAATCTTTGCTTCCATAATCTGCGTCCATCGTCCCTCACGCATGCGCTCCCGGAGCGTATCCCGGTCGCCTGCGCCTTCCAGCAAAAGCGGGCGGGAGAAAGAGGGATGGATGAGTTGCTTGAGTTCGTGGGGATTCGGTATGCGCATGGCGTTATCCTCCTCGCATCGGGGATTCGGGAATCCAATCTCCCGCAGGCTTCGGACGGGTGATCATCGGTTTTTCACGGAGGAAATCCGTGCCGTGAATGCTCAAGCATACGCAAAATAGATTGCATTGTCAAGCCTATTTTTGGGGAGCGAATTATTCCCGACGACCGCGCTTTTTCCTTGAGGACTTGCGCGCCCACGCTCCATAGCGGGCTGGAAAAGACTTGACAGAGAGGGGGGTTATGGTTATAATTGGGTAAAGAAATATACAGGTTTCGATGATTTCACGAAGCGGAGGTTTTTTTCTTGAACCCCTCCCCCGGCCCCTCCCCGAAGCGGGGAGGGGAGTTAT
>JAUWMS010000415.1 GCA_030613045.1 Candidatus Latescibacterota bacterium
CATTGGCCCGGAAACGTCCGGGAATTGGAAAACGCCATTGAGCACGCAGTCGTGCTTTGTCGTGGAAATCACCTGGAAATGGAGGATTTCCCGAACGGATTGGTCTTCGGCCGGGGCGATCCCGACGACGATCGGATCACCGTGGGCAAGACCCTTCGGGAGATGGAAGAGGTGTTGATCCTGAAAACCCTGGCCGCATCTCGGGGCAACCGGACGGCGGCGGCGGATATGCTTGGCGTGAGTTCCCGAACCATCCGAAACAAACTGAATGAGTATGGGAAGCAGGGGATTTATTTGAAAAAAACATTTGAAGGAACTCCACAAGGGGAAGAAACATTCCCTGCGGAGCACGCCGGGGACGTAGCTTGAAACGTGAAAACTGAAAAGTGCAAGGGAAGAACGATAAATTTTGAGAAAAAGGTGAAGGCTGTCTGAGGGAGTTTTTGTGGACTTCTCACTTCCTTCTCGCGCTCCCACGTGGGAACGAAATGAACAGGAGAAAAAAACGATGCGTTCAAGAAGGGAATTGCTTAAAGGTCTCGGCGCGACCATCGGCATGGTGGGTGTTCATGCGCTTTGTGGAGGGGACACGGCCTACGCGGCGGAAAGGAAACCTGTCGGTGACGGCAAGGTGGGCATGAAAAGTATCATCGGAGATTTTTGCACGCCGGACATAGCCATTCTGCCCATCGGAGGGGGGCATTATGGGCCAGGAGGAAGCGGCTTTTACCTGCAAATTGATTCATGGCGTACTGGATGTCATCCCCATTCACCCGGAGATCCGGAGATTATGAGATAGTAGTGTCTTAATAGCCTTCGGCTTCGCACAAACGAAGCCGCTCAAGTCCTCCGCTAAACGCGATTCGGTACAAAGCGCTCGACAACCCATGCGAGGAGGTGTATTATGGCTAAGTTATTGGTCATCGACGATTCGAATTTTTCCCGTAAAAGACTGATTGAATGCCTTAAGCAAGGAAAGCACGAAATCATTGAGGCGGAAAACGGAATCAAGGGATTTGAATTGGCCCAGCGCCATCAGCCGGACTGCATTCTGTGTGATCTCCTGATGCCGGAAATGGATGGGTACCAGTTTCTTGAAAAGCTGAGAGAGAATGACATCAACATACCCGTGATCGTTGTAACGGCAAACATCCAGGAGACGGCCAAGCAAAGAGCCTTTGACTTGGGGGCCATTGAAGTATTGAATAAGTCTCTATCTAGTTCCTCGGGATTACTTGAGACGGTGAGTGCTGTCATTAAAGAGAGGAGGTAGAAGATGGAAAATCTGACCCCGGCACAAATGGATGCCCTAGCCGAGGTTATCAACATTGGCGTAGGTAGTGCGGCAAGTTTCCTCAATGATATTATAGACGCTCACATAGCGCTCGAGATCCCGCGTGTAAGATTGTTCCCCTTCGACAAGCTGCCCCTGATAGAATCTAAATTCGGAGAGGACCTCGTCTCCTGTGTCGTACAGACCTTTCAGGCGGATTATACCGGGACGGCCGCGTTGGTTTTTCCGCCGGAAAGCGCTACGCGATTGGTTTCGGCCGTTACAGGAGAAGAAATAACTTCGGTCGAGCTCGATGCGGTCCGCAGCGGCGTTCTGACGGAAATTGGAAATATTATCATCAACGCCATCCTCGGCACTATGGGAAATCTACTTCAAACCAGTCTTGAGTTCTCTCTTCCCGAATACCGTCAAATGAAGATTGTGGAGTTTGTGTCCCCCGAAAGTGTCCACGATCAGGACGGGTTCATAATCTTGGCGGAAGCAAGTTTTGAAATCGAAACCCTAAGAATAAGTAGCTACATTCTATTGATTTTTGAACTTGCCAGTATTGATCTTTTGATCTCCATGATTGACAACGCTACATCAGATGTGGTACCTTCCTAACCTTGTCGCACTTCCAATTTGCCGACGAGACCGCTGAGTCCACAGTGCGGCGAAGCCGCAAACAAAGCCCAAAAGCAATGGGACACGGATACCACGGATTTTCACGGATCAAACAAAGTACGTATATTCCGAATAATCCTTGCCATCCTCCCTCTACAAAAACCTTGCCAAAAAAAAAATTGCAGGTTAGTATTACCGAGGAAGGCCTGTACATGGTCCCTCTCGTAGGAATTCACCCTTCAGGGCTTCAGCCGCGTTGCTTCCAAGTCAGGCGACCAGCGTTAAGGCCGAATTCCAGGACCTTGCGAAAGCTTCAGTTGGCGCATGCAGGGATTTGGCAGCTACTCTGACCATGTCAAGATGGTGCAGTGCGTCGTAAGTGCCTGCGCAAAATTGTGTTCACACTCTCACCGCAGAGGCGCGGAGACTGCACGACGGTGAGAAAGTGAGACGGTGTGACGGTGAGACCCTACTCTTCCCACTTTCTCACTTTCCCACTTTCACAGAGGGATTCTCAGCGACCTCTGCGTTTCTTCGGCGAAATTGTGGGTTGATTTTATCCACCTACTTAACACGTTGGTTATCATAAAGTCGGGAGATCTTCATTCGAGTGCGGGAAGGTGTTCTCTGTGAGCACGTTACGTCAGATCAAAGGACCGACATCGTTCAGGGAGCGCGAAACTCGTGATTAGGGAAGAGGGCTGATGAGTTCTGAAAAAGACGCTTTGGAGTTTAAGCTATTGGACCTGGCTTCTTTCGGGGTATGCGTGTTAGATGAGCATCATCTCATTGTTTTTTGGAACCGGGTTCTGGAAGGATGGACTGGGCTCAAGAGAAGTCAGATTCTTGGAGACAGTCTGATAGACCGCTATCCTCATCTTAAGGCCAACCGGTACTTGAAGCGCTTGAATCTGGTACTCGAAGGCGGCCCTCCTGCCGTTTTCTCGCCGCAGTTGCATCCTCATCTGATCCCATCCGTTCTACCTGATGGCAGCTTGCGGATCGAGCAAACCACCGTATCTCCGATTCCCGCGGACAAGATTCGGAAGAAAAGGGCGCTCATTGCTATTGTTGATATGACCCAACCGGTCCGTTTGTTGAAAGAAGTAACCGAATTGCGCAAACAGGCTCTCAATGAAATCGAAGAGAGAAAGCAAGTGGAGGCGGCGCTGCGAGACAGTGAAGAGACCTCACGGATACTGCTGAATGCGACGGATTCGGCATTCCTGATGGATTCCGATGCAAGAGTGATCTCGACCACCGAATCCGCGGCACGGAAACTGGGCAAACGTGGGGATGAACTGGTCGGTGTGTGTACTTTCGATCTGTTCCCGTCCGATGTGGTCCGGGACAGAAAAGCCCGGTTCGACGAGGTGGTTCGTTCGGGGAAGCCCGCTCGCTTCGAAGACCAAGTCGGAGAAGCGTTCTTTGACAACTCGTTCCATCCGATCCTGGATGCGCAAGGAAAAGGAGAACGGGTGGCTGTCTTTGCCCACGGTATTACCGAGCGTAAACGGGCGGAGAAGATATTGCAGGAAGATCACGATCAACTTGAGAAGCGGGTACGAGAACGTACTATCAAGCTGGAA
>JAUWMS010000437.1 GCA_030613045.1 Candidatus Latescibacterota bacterium
GGACCGGAGCCACGCTGACCATCGAGGCGGGCGCGATTATCTTCGGCGAGGGCGCGACGCTGGGGATGCTGGTGATCGACCAGGGCGCGAAGCTGATGGCCATGGGAACCAGGCAGGATCCGATCATCTTCACCAGCGACGCAGAGCCGGGCCAGCAGGCGCGCGCTCAGTGGGGCGGTCTGATCATCAACGGATATGCGCCGCTCAATACGGGCGAGACGGCCGAGGGGGAAGGCGGCACCGGCGTCTATGGCGGCAGCGATCCTCACGACAACAGCGGGGTGCTGCGCTACGTCCGCGTCGAATTCGCCGGAAATGAGTTCACGCCGGAAAACGAGTTGAACGGGATCGCGTTCCAGGGCGTGGGAGATGGCACCACCGTCGAGTACGTGCAGGTGCACTACAATAAAGACGACGGGATCGAGATGTTCGGCGGCGCCCTGGACCTCAAGTATTGCGTGGTGACGGGCTGTGCGGACGACTCGTTCGACTGGACGAACGGTTGGAACGGCCGCGCTCAGTTTGTGGTGATCCAGCAGGCGGGCGACGATGCGGACAACGGCATCGAGGCGGACAACCAGAAGGGCAACAACGATGCGCAACCCCGCTCGAACCCGCAGTTGTTCAACTGCACGATCATCGGCGGCCATCAAAGCGAGGGAGATGAGGGGGACATCGGCTGTCTGTTCCGCGCGGGAACGGCGGTCACCTTCTGCAACAGCATCGTGGGTCCGGGGTTCCAGAAATGCGGGCTGGATATTGACAACGCGGGCACGTTCGGGGTTCCCATCGGCGCCTCTCCCGGCACGTTTACGGATGTGGAGGAGGAAGTCTCCACGGTGATGCCCACGGCGTTTATGCTGCGTCAGAATGCTCCCAATCCGTTCAACCCAACTACGACCATCCGCTACAGCCTGCCGATGCAAAGCCGGGTCCGTCTAACCGTGCATAATATGCTCGGTCAGCAGGTGGCCCTGTTGCACGAGGGCGTTCAGCGTGCGGGCAACTACCGGGTGAAATTCGACGGCGTCGGGTTGGGGACCGGCGTGTATTTCTGTCGTCTAAAGGCGGGCAGTTTCTCACAGATGCGTAAGATGCTGTTGGTGAAGTAGACCCCACCTATCTATGAGAGGAGGAGATGGGTCCAGGAGAATAAGGTTTCATCTCCTCCTCGCCGGCCATTTTTGGGGTTTACAAATCGAGTCGAAGGTGTTATATTTGGATAAGTGCAAAGTGAGCTTACGCGCGAAGTGCGAAGTACCCTTTCCCGCGCCTCACTTGGGCACGTAAGGACCCTGTGATGAATAAAAATCTGCGCAGCTTTATCTGGGCGATCGTTTCGTCCGTGCTTCCGTTTGCGTGGATGATCTGGTCCGATTAGATCATCCGCACCACTCAGCAATCCCAAATCACCAAACCTATGCTATCAAGCCAATTCAAAGACCGCCTCGTCCGAAACACCCTGCTCGTGGCCGCGCTCTCATCGAGCCTGGTCATCCTGCTGATCACGTTTTTCCTTTTCAAGGAAGGGGCCGCGCTGTTCTGGGAGAGTCCGGTCGAGTTCGGCTTTGTAATCGTGGCGCATCCCGAATTGGACGTGGAGGAGCTTACGGCCGCCGAGTTGATGGGGATCAAAGAAGGCAGGGTGCGGAACTGGGAGGCGCTCGAGGGGCCGGATCAACGGGTCGCGTATCTTACGTACGACGATCTGGAGGACGAGGAGGCTTCGTTGTGCGATTGGGTGGCTCGGACGCCGGGCGCGGTGGCGGCGGTGTTCGAGGAGGACGTGACCGACGCGGTGCAGCGGATCCATGTGCCGAACGTCTCCCTTACCGATTTTCTGCTCGGAAAATACTGGTATCCCACGGCCGAGCCTGCCGCGCAATTCGGGATTTTGCCATTGATCCTGGGTAGCCTGATGGTGGTCCTTGGCGCGGTCGTGATCTCCGTGCCGTTGGGCGTGATGTGCGCGGTGTATCTCGCGGAGGTGGCGCATCCGAACGTGCGGGAGATCTTAAAGCCCGTATTGGAAATGTTAGCGGGCGTTCCCTCGGTGGTGTTCGGATTTTTCGGATTGGTAATTTTGGTCCCTTTTATTCAGCGCACGTTCGATCTACCGACGGGGGAGACCGCGCTGTCGGGGATGGTGATGCTGGCGATTATGGCGCTGCCCACGGTGGTGTCCGTGTCGGAGGACGCGATCCGATCCGTGCCCAGAGCCTATCGAGAGGCATCGCTGGCCTTGGGGGCCAGCCGATGGCAGACCATCTACCGGGTGGTGGTTCCGGCGGCGTTGTCCGGGATCAATGCGGCGGCGATGCTGGGCATAGGCCGGGCTGTGGGAGAGACGATGACGGTGCTGATGGTGACCGGGAATGCGGCGGTGATTCCGCATACGTTCCTGCAGCCGGTGCGCACGCTGACGGCCAATATCGCGGCGGAACTGGGCGAGGCGGTACAGGGCGGCACGCATTTTAAGGCGTTGTTCGCCATCGCGTGTGTGCTGTTCGCGTTCACCTTTATCATCAATATGATCGCGGATGTGGTGATGCGAAAATACAAACAGGCGGAGCGGTAAAGTCGGAAAGTGAGAAAGTGGGAAAGTGGGGAAAGTCTCACTTTCTTCCTTTCTTCCTTCTTCCGCGGAAGGTTGGACTCTGAAACAAACGGAGCGATAATGAGCAAAAAACACTGAATAACCTCCCGCAGGTTCCGAAACCTGCGGGAGGTTGGAGCTATGGGCGGAGCGATAAATGAGCAAAAAGGAACGCGTACATAAAAAAGTGCTGGCTCTGATTGCGCACGATGGCAAGAAGGCCGATATGGTGGGCTATGCGATTGCGCATAAAGAGACGTTGAAGGCTTATGACTTAATCGGAACCGGCACGACCTCCCGGTTGGTGGAAGAAAAGGCGGGGCTTGAGATGGAAGGCTTGCTCTCGGGTCCGATGGGTGGAGACGCCCAGATTGCGGCGCGTGTGGCCGATGGAAGGTGCGACGCGGTGATCTTTTTGAGGGATCCGCTGGACAAGCATCCGCACGATCCGGACATCAATATGCTGATGCGGGTCTGCGACGTGCACAACGTGCCCCTGGCGACCAATCTGGCCACCGCCGATCTAGTGACCAACGGGATGGTTTTACCACGGAATAACACGGAATAACACAGCGCGGCAAAGCCGCAACCCAAGTCCAAAAGCAATGGGACACGGATAGCACGGATTTACACGGATCAAACAAAGCACCTGCAAATGGAAAACTGAACAAATCTTAGCATCTTCGCTCAACAAAAACCTTGTCAAAAAAAATAAGATTTTGCAGGTTAGTAGTACA
>JAUWMS010000041.1 GCA_030613045.1 Candidatus Latescibacterota bacterium
TGATGACAATCCACATACATCACGTACCGACCGCTGCCCTCGTCGTAGTGGAATCGGCCCGCCCGGATGATACTCAACTCCGGATGCGATCCCAGCACACCTTCTTTCCCCGGATTCGGTTGGCCCTGCTTGCGATCCAAACCCTCCCGTGCGCGCAAAAACCAGTCATCGAAAAAAAGTAGCGACTTCATAAATCCTCCTCTCATAAAGAACAGAGATAAAATAATTTCCTCAATCCAAAACTACACCAACCACGAAATACACGAAATACACGAAATACACGAAAGAACCCAAAGCACTTCAAAACCTTGATTTGAGGTTTCTTTGCGTCCTTTGCGACTTTGCGAGAAAATGGGAGGGTAATTCTGGCCACCCACTTACACGAAAGAAGAACCTGCCCTGTGGGTGTGTTTTCGTGGTTTTCGTGGCCCATGTTTTTTTGCCTGACACAAGGGGAAGTTATTTAGTCCTCGATCATAGATTCCGGACAAGCTCCCGCTGACCCCAAATCCGAGGGAGGTTTCGTCTTCTGCTCACTCCGAAATCATGGCCCCCACAAAGGGGCTCGTTCCACTTGGGCTGGATCGTCCGTTTATACTCCAGATGCGCCCGGAAGAAAGCTTCGGGCATCGGACAAGGGTCCTCGTCCTCGCAACCCGCGTAGCACAATGGATGAACCAAAAAACAGAGTTTTTCTGTCACGGGACATCCTGCACGGCGGCCATAGCCTCCTCGATCTGCTCCGTCCGCTTCACCCCCACGATGGCGGCCACCACCGCGGGCTGCTCCAATACCCAGCGGATCGCGTATTGCGTCATGCTCAGGCCCGCCTTCCGGGACTGCGCCTCAATCTCGTCAAGCCGGTCAAAGAGCGCATCGGTCAACTCCCACACCCAGCCGTCTTTTTCGGCTTTTCTGGAATCTTCGGGCAACGATTCGCCTCTCCGATATTTGCCGGTCAGAAGGCCGCCCTGAAGAATCTGATACGGCGATACGGCGATGCGTTCCCGTTCGCAAAGCGGCAATAGGTCAGAGAGCGCATCCTGCCTGAGCAAACTGAGCGGCGGCTGACAGAGGACTGGTCGCGGCAACCCGTTCGCATCCGCCGTGGACAGGAGATCGCTCAATTGCCGGGCCGAGTAATTGCTGACGCCGTAATGGCGCACCTTGCCCTCCCGAATGACCCGATCGAGCGCGCCGAGGGTTTCGACCAGAGGCGTCTCCGGGCCCGATATCGCTTAGAACCGCCGCCAACTCCAGCGCAGACGAACAACTGCTCACCGCAACCGAATCCGCGCTTCCGATAAATGCGGTAAATTCCCGCTCGAACGCCTCCCCTTCCGGACCAGTGGCCAGCGTGTTCGCCTCTCGAAGCACCCGCAGCAATGCCTGTTCTTCCTCGTGATTCAACCTCGTCTGAACCCCCGGCATCTGGATCAAGTCCTTCGTCGTTGTCGTGCCCATCGTTCTTTTCCTCCTTGTTGAGTGAGAAATGGAAAGCAAGGCCCTCCCCCGCCTTCATTTCTTGTAACTACTCAGGAGTCAGAATACAAGAGTCAGGAGTCAGGAGTCAGCATGAGAACACCGGCATACCGCGCTCAAGACGATGAAGAATGAGCAATTCTTCATTCTTCATTGAGTAGAAGCATACTCCGCCTCTATTCTGACTCCTGAATACCTGTGGTGTTGCCATTCCTCTCCCTTTCCCATCGCTGAAGTCTATGATGCTCCCTGCTCCTATCGCATTCCTCGGATGAAACCGAACGGCCTCCCCATTTCGAATTTCGAGACCGCTTGCATGAAGGGGTTAGAGCGGGAGGTCAAGCCTCGGAATAGCAAACATGTCTCGGTACGCATGCACCACGGCGAGATAGTTTTCCAATGGAACGCTTGCCGCGATGGCATTGCTGGCGCACAATATATGTCCGCCATCGCCCATACCCGCTTCGAGGCATTGGATCGTATGCTCCCGGACTTGTTCAGGAGTGCCGAAGCTAAGCGTATTACCGCAATCCAAATTACCATAGAGCGTTATTTGATCTCCATAGGTCGCTTTCAGCTTCCGCAGGTCCATACCCGCATGCATGTCTATTTCCAGGTAACCATCTACTTCACACCCAACGATGAAGTCATCCATAACCGACCAGAGGTTGCCATCGCTGGCGTTGACCGCATATGCCTTGGCCTGGTGAATGCGCCGGGAGAGCCGGCGGACTTCGGGAACGATGAACTTCCTGTACGCCTCTGGAGAAATTAACAGCCGGTTCCCCGCAAAATCCCCACCCACACCAATCTGTTCGATTCCAAGAGCGAGATATTTCTCAATGCATGCCAGGGCACGTTTGGTCGCGATGGCAAAGTGCCGGTGTGCGACGTCCGGATCGAGGATCATGGTCTGCATCAGGGCGACATCGGTCCATACCCCATGCACGTAAGCAGGTGCCAGAATAGGAAGATCCAGTTCGCGCCGGCGCATCTCCTCTTTGAGACAGGAATAGATCAGCAAAGTGTCGTCCGAGGGAGGCGGCGAAGCAGCGGTCTTCTCATTGCGGCGGCGGACGATCTCCACAGGATCTTCAGAGAAGCTATCCGGAGAGGACGCGGATTCGTCCGCGTCCTCGACGGGCGGCGGATTCGAGGTCACATACATCATGTCATGCCCGAGGAGCATCGCAAGGTCCAGCCGATCTATCGCGTTTTGGCGGACCGCTCTCTCCCATCCAAGCTCGTGCAAAAATGCCGCCCAATTGTCCGGATCCCCCGCATATAAACGACCAAGCAGTTGATCGGCCACGGGGGATAGCAACACATACTCAAACATCGGCGTGCGGTCGGGCTCCCTATGGTTCAGAGCCGCTTCGATGCGTTCGCGTGCGGTCATTCCCATGAATAAACCCCCTTCTCCAAGACTATCGCGGTTTGTTCTCGACCGATCCCCGGTGAGCGCCATAACGAAGGACGTTATCCACCGCGGCGAGGAGATCCAGCTCGCGAAAATCCAATCCCGTCTCCGGATCGTGAACCGCCACGCCGGTGCGCTGAAAGATCGCCATCATCGCATCCGGCAGCGTCTCCCCGTCCTCCCGCCAGGAGTATCCCGTCTTCTCGATGGCCTCCCGGAGGATCATGGCGCAGGCCGCGGCATACGCATTGGAGGAGGACGTGGCGCCAGCCGCGACCAACAGCTCCGTATTGGAGAACCGGTCCAAATGCACGACGTGCTCGCCGGGCAGGGCGGCGCCGATGGCAAAACAATCGGGCTGGCACGCGGGCCAGGAGATGCCATCCGTGTACCCGTGGTTCCCGCAGGGCCCGCTCACCCAGATACCCAGCCGCCGAAGCGCGAGCAGCTTTTCATCTATCGCGGTGGGCACGGGCTCCCGATGACGCTGGTCGTCCAAAGGGGAGAGATTCACGGCCGTGATGTGGTGTTCCGCGTGATGGTCCGCCACCCACTGGAGCGCGGCGGCCATGGTGTCCGACTCGTCCTGCGTCAGATGCACCACGGTCACACACCGAACCTGGGCCACGAAGTTGTTATACGCAACTCCCCGGACCCCTTCGTGATCGAGCGAGGAGGGATAGCCAACCGACGTGCCGTGGTACCCGGGCGGGACCGGCGTGGGATCGTCGTTTCCATCCATGCTGTTATACGTAGCGATCACCTTTCTTCCCCACGGCCTCTCCGTCCGCCACTCGGGCACGGACAGATCGCAGCCATCATCGAGCAGGGCCAGGCACTGATCCTTGCCCCAAGTGAGGTACCCGTCGTATTTTTGCCATGTGTCCGTGACGCGAATCTGGGCGAAATCGCCTGGGTTGTAGGGATTGCCTTGGTACGTGCCCGCGATGGGTTGGGTGGGCGTATCTGCCCAGACCTGCGTTTTCGGGGCGAACCCTTCTTCTTGAGCTTTGGCTTCCATATCCTTCCTGTCGCTTTTTGGATTTGTGGCTTTATCCATCGAAGGTTTTCTTTCGTGTGGTTTAGTCACTTCCATTTCAATCCAGAAGCCCCAGATCCAGAACAGGTCTTCTCTCGTGCGCTCTCCGATCGTCCTCCTCCGTCATGGTGAAGGGACCGGGTTCCGTCCGCAGGGGCAAGTATAACACCCGCCACGCCAATTCCGCCAGGGCGAAGTCTTTCCGCTGTTCGTACATGCTCCGAAGGGCCTTCTCCCCCCTTTCTCCGAGACCCAAAAGCGCGTTTCCCAGACGGCACCATCCCGTCTCGTCTCTATCGGGCTGCAGCTCACCCCGGCTCACAACGCGCGCGTATGCTCGAAACAGCTCGCTCATTCTCTCCGCCGCTCGGGCGATATCCGTGTTTTTCAGGTGGCCCGCGCCCTGCAGCGTGGCGAGCGCCTCCGCCGCGGCCACACGCACCGGGGCCGCTTCGTCGTTTAGAGCGCGCAGGATCGCCTGCCGTATCCCATCACCCGTCCCCACCCGGGAGGCCGCCTCGAGGGCCAGCACCCGATTGTACGGATCGGGGTCCTTCCCGATGACGAGAGACAGCCGGGGGGCCGTGCCAAGCAGGACATCGTCGCTCTGGTTTTTGAGGGCAAAGAGCACCGTCCTGCGAACACAGAGGTTTGCATCCAGGAGCCGGCCCGCCAGGGAGTCTGCATCGCCCGCGGCGATTTTGGCCAGCGAGGGGGCCGCGCAGTGCTCGATGAAGTGGGCGCTCGCCTCCCGCCGGGCAACAGCTGCAAGGAGTCTGTCCACGCTCTCCGGCCCGTGCAGCGCACCCAGCACCACGGCCGCCCTGCATCGCACCGAATGCTCCGGATCGCAAAGCGATGCCTCGATGTGACTCACTGCTTCGGGTGATCCGACGGCTCCGAGGGCGTCCACGGCCCGGCGTCTCACGAACACGTCCTCATCCTCCATGGCCGCGGCGATCTGATCCACGGAGGCTTGAACTGCACCGTTGGCCACGTAGTACAGAAAGCGCCGCCTGGCATAGCGATCAACGCCCGCCATCACCTCGGGTGCGTCCACGACGAATTCATCAGGGAACTTCTTGTCCTCCCACCCCACGTGGTCGGCGTAAGAGAACCCCGACTCAAGCTCGGGTCCCCAGGCGGAGAGCATGCGAGTCACGCCGGATTCCAAGTCCACATTGTTCTCCGGCACCGAGAGGGTGATGCGGCATCCCGTACCCCCGATGGTTTCAAGGAGCTGCCGCTGCAGGGCCGCCGCCTGCTCGACGGTGCTGCCCTTGCGCAGGATGACCAGCTCATCAACCACGCCCTCGCGGGCCCATGTCCGCCAGTCAACCTGAATGCGACCCGTGGTATGGTGCGGGTTCTCGTCGTTTCCATGCGTGTGGGGCAGATCGGGGTGCTTGGGATCCAGCTCCACGGAGAGCTCCCGCCCATGCTTTCCCAAGGCCTCCCGCAACTCCCGGAGGAACAACGTCAGATACTCTCCCCGGATCTGCGCCCAGGCATCTCTGTCGAAGGCTTCATGCAGGATGTCCACGCCGTATCTCCGTTTGTACTCTTCCACGATGGGCTGGTGGTACCCGAACTCGTCCATATACCGCAGGCTCAGGTTTTCCAGATACAGGTAGAAATCGAGCCCGTCGAAGCCGTTCTCCACCACGAACTCGGTATACCGCTTCACCAGGATCCGTCGTGCCTCCGTGTGGCAGAGCTCGACGGCGCCTTCCTGCCGCCTGGTGCCATAGCGGTTCACCGGAGCGGCCTCGGGATACTCGAGTATGATCGGGTCGACCACTCCCGCGCGCTCCCGCGAACCCAGGTCGTACAGACCGGTATGGGCCCATAGTTCCATGCCGTGGCGGCGCGCAGCCCCACGGGCGATGGCGGTCACGCCAACCTCATCGCAGAGGGTGCGGCTGTGCCGGTTATAGCCCTGCCAGTACAGCAGGCAATCCTCTTCGAAGCGTTTGTAGTAGCGCAGCCAGAACTCGCCCGACACCCGCCAGAACACCCGATTCACATTGAAACGCTCCGCCATGGCGTCGAATATCGCCTCGATGGTAGCCTTGGAATCGAAGGGCAACCCGACCTTCCAGTGCCGGTCTCCAACGCTCACGTACATTGCCCGTTTCTCCTCATTCATCTCTGTTCTCCTGTTCCTTAATCCCAACTCCGCTTGTTCCGCGAGATCGAGCATAGCGGGCGCCTCGTCTTCGTATCGGACACCCATGTCCCGGGGCATATTCAGTGGATCGCCCCTATTCGACCATCCCACTTTCACCCCTCACGTTTCACGCTTCACGTTTTACGTTTTACGCTTCACGCCATCGGATACCGGCCCCATTTCTCCCACTCGTCGCTCATCACCTCCACACTCCGCCACGGGATCCCCGGCCAGATCCCGCCAATGGGAGAAAGCACGAAACCGCCTCCGGGAGCAAGAGCCATGATCGCTTCGCGCGTGCTCTTTCGAACATCCTCCTCCGTGCCCTGGGTGAGCGTGACCAGAAAACCATCCGCTCCCCGGCCCAAGTCCACTCAGACGAGTTCCGCCGTGATCTCCCGGGCCAGAACAGCCGGCCGGAGGGTGCCGCTCCTGCCGGAGTGGGTGTACACCGTGTAAACCACGAGAAACCGGTCCGGCCCGGTGACCAGCGTACAGCTGTTGGCGCAGGTGTTGCGGTTCTGCTCGACCGCGGGATCCCCAAGACCCTCCACCAACGTAATGTCATTCCCCCACTCCCTGCCTTCGCCGTCTCCGCAGAAGGTGAGGTATTGTCCCGGCCGGCCGTACATGCGAAAGACGATGCCGTTTGGCAAAAGTCCTCCCGCCGGATTCACACTGGTGGACCGAATGGCCTCCGGTTTCTCCCACGTGTGGCCATCATCGTATGACCGGGTCAGCATCAACGCCGAGTTGGACCGGAGCATGGCCATCCAGTTGCCCCTGGGCATATCGGGCGTGATGTGGGCCTGATGAATCGTGTACGCTCCATAGTCGGCATAGTGCACGCTCGCATAGTACGACCAATGCTGTCCCCCGTCGGCGCTTCCGAAAATATTAGGATAATACCCCGTATCGAGATCCCGTTCCCGGCTGATCACCCTCAAAGCCTGCGCCGGATGCACTCCGAAACTGGTGGCGAACAGCCGTCCGTCGGACTTCGCCATAATGGGCCGGTACGTCTGGTCGTGGAGCCGCGCCGACGTCGGAGAGGGAAGGAGCAGACGGAGGACGATGTTGTCGGGGTGCTTTGTTACCAGATCCTCAGGAGAGATTCCCCTCGAGGCATAGTGAAGACTCACTCCGATGCGGTTGCTGGGAATATCTCTGAAGGATCTTCCCAGTTCGGTGAGGGGCTTCTCTCTGCCGAGACTCGGAAGACGGGGATCTCCGATGTGCCGGACCAGCTTTCTCAGCCACGTACCCACCACGGAATGGGTCGGTTCCAGCTCCGGATCGTCCTCAACGACCGGCTCCATAAACGCCGGAACAACGATGTCCGGGTCCATCGTCGCCCGGTCTTCCCGCCACATCGCATCGTGCGGCCCCCGGCTGAACATCCGGATGGAGCGATATGCTTCCGGCAAATCGCCCAGCCGGTAAAAAACCCGGCATCCTCTGAGGGTTTCTCCCGGCGTAAAGTCAACGGGGCTAACCGTCACCGCGTCTAAGCTGATCATGGTCGGCTCGAAGTAGATCTGGCGACCGTCGGGAAGCGTCTGCCTCTCCCGCAGGAATTCCTCGGCTTCCTCGAGACCGACGACCGCGTGTATCCAATGCACGCCGCCATCCTCAGAGAGGTACCACAGATAGTGGTAGTCGGCGTGGGAAGGCATCTCATCGTTTCCGACGGTCACGGCGCAAACCAGCCGTCCATCCCGCAGCCGCCAAACAGAAGGAAACATGAAAAGACCCCAGACCGCCTCTCCTTCAGGGGCCAGCATGACAATCCGGGCCGGACCAGGCTCCACACGGATTCCAACGTCCGGAACTTTTCCGGGTTCCATGACACGGGAGATGTACCTCGCTTTTTTCATGGTCTCTCTACCCATACGCTCCCGTTCCTCAAAAAAACTTCCTCGATTCCTGGGGGATGGTGCATGGCTCATTCTTCATTGCTCATTGCTCATTGTTCATTGAACCTTTGGCAGTTTCCAGCGCACCACCTCGCAATGGGATTCGTCGTCTTCGCCCCTATACGAGGTGCTCGTGACCAGCGTGCCGTCGTCCAACTGCACGGTGCATCCGAATCCGCCGCCGCTGTCCCTGCCTATGGGCGTCTTCGTGTCGAGCATCAGGCGGTCGTGCTCGAAGTCGAAGGTAAAGCCATCCGGCGTCTCCCGTCCTAAGACAGCGCGGACGCCCAATGGCGGGTGCAGATCGCGGACGGTGAACGTCAACAGCAAGCGGCCGTCGTGCAGCTTGAGGATCGCCGGATACATCTCGCCATACGTGCTGCCCAACTCGGCGAAAGACCAATACGCGCCGCCGTCTTTGGAGCGATAGAGCGCAAGGCGTTCATGGTGATCCCAGTGTCCGTCGGGCACATCGGCTCCGGGCAAAGCGGGCAGATGCTTCGGACTCAGGCGCATCAGGGCCACCAAATCGCCGTTCTCCGCCTCCCGGAAGATCGCCTCGGCGCACACGGGAAAGCCCATTCCCCGAGCCTCTCCCTTTTCGAAATGCTCGAAAGTGGGGGTGTCGGCAAGACGCCACGTCATTCCTCTGTCCTCGGAGCGGAACAGGTAATCGTCCCCATTGGCCGTACCCACGCCCATCATCAGGCCGCCGTCCTTGCATTCCAGCACATTGCGACTGTAAAAAATGTTGAAGCCGGGGCCCCAGCCGGGCAAATCCTCACCGGCAAATTCCGTGCTCTGCCAGGTCTTGCCGCGATCGGTGGAGCGATGGACGAACGCGCGCGCGTGATCCCTTTCGTTGCGTACATCCTGCGGGAGCATCTGAGCGGTCATCAAAACGATCCCAAGGTCGATTCAGCCCAATAAAAGGAGAATCGACTCGGAGAGGATGGTAAAATATGGCTCCCGACCGACGAAGGGAAGCACCTCCGGCTCCGACCAGGTCTGGCCGCCGTCCATAGAGCGAAAAAGGAGGGCGTCCTCTCGAAGCAGTTGAACCTCAGTCCCCCCGATTTTTCGTGTACGGTCTAACGGGTGCTGGTGAAACGCCACCAGCAGCAACTCGCCGCCGGACAGTTGGGCCACGCACGGCTTATAGTCGCCGGGAACGCCGATGGGTACGCGCTGGACTGGAAGACGGCCTGCGCTCAACTTCTTTGGATTGTGAATTCGGATCGTGTCGTTCCAATGGGTTTGGGTGGTCATTTCAATGTCCTCCTGCTGATGCCGTGAACGCCACGGTGTTCCGTTCACGGTTCGGAGATCGGACGCTCAACTGTCGTTCGTCATGGGTGGTTTCGCGAGACCGGCAATCCTCTATACGTCCAACGCAAAGATATGGAATTGTAGGAAGGCGCGCAAGAATTTTCTATGACTTGGTCGGAACTGGGGAGTGCAGCGTTTTTTCTTGCCGCCCCCCCAAAATTTTAATAGTTGAGTGGGAGTGGTAGTTGTGCTTCCCTACTGAGCCGTCGTGGCTTTGGGTGGTGGTGTCGAGGGACTACAGAAGCCAATAAGATAGCCACGCACTTGGAGAGCTTATAGTAAATAAACCCAGTGATCTCCCGAATCTTCATTCGATGGACTAGCGCCACTCCGCTGGAGAGCACGAGCATGTGAGCGATCCGCTCCAGACGGGCATAGATAAAAGAAATGGCTGTCCAGAATACGGCATTCAAGTTTTTCAGCTTCACATACTTCTCGACGGCTATGGCTTCCCAATGGTAGGTGGTTTTGATGTGGCGATGCACCTCCTCAATCTTCCATCTGAGACCATAGCCTTCAAACATCCTGGAAAGTGCTTCTCCAGCTTCGGTAATATCGGGGAGGAATCCCAAGAAGAAGCATCGTCCTTTGCCTTTGCGATGCGTGACCATCAGCCACAAGTTCGGACCCTCCGGGGTCAATTGCACCGAGACGATCCCCGCACGATGCGTCTCTTCTCTGCTCCGATGCTTTCCCATCTTCCGCACCCGAAAGGTATCTCTTAGATTTACACGGTTGGCCAACTTTTCCACAAGGACCGCTTCTCCTTTGAAATAGACGTTGCGATTCCCTACCTGACGGTTGATAAAAGGAACTCCCTCTTGGATCAAGGGAAGCATCAGCTTGCTGCGATCCCCTCCCCGATCAATTACGATGATCAGGGGAGTATCCAAGACCTCTTGAACCGAATAAACTGTATCCAGGATCTTGTGATTCTCACTGGTGGCTTCCACTTTGAGACTATACAAGTCCGACCAAGCCGGCACCAACGTCTGTCCATCGGCACTGGCTCCTATGGCATTACACA
>JAUWMS010000112.1 GCA_030613045.1 Candidatus Latescibacterota bacterium
CCGGATCGGGTTGGGAAGGCTGAAGGAGGGGGAGAATACGAGGCAATACTCGGTCACTGTGGTGGTGGCGGCAAGGAACGAGGAAGAGAACATCGGACGGTGTCTGGAGCGGTTGGTCTCGCAGGATTATCCCTCAGATCGGGTTGAGGTGGTGGTGGTGGATGATCGGTCAAAGGACGGGACCGGGGAGATCGTGGAGGATTTTGGGAAGCGATACGAGCACGTGCGTTTGATTCGGGTGGATGATGTGCCCGTGGGGCTGAGTGCGAAGAAGTACGCATTGACCCAGGGGATCTCAGCGAGTAAGGGGGAGATCCTTTTTGTCACGGATGCGGATTGTCTGCCGGGCCGGGGATGGCTTTCCGGGATTATGCGGTATTTTGAGCCGGACGTGGGAATGGTGGCCGGATATTCTCCGTTTCAGGTCGGGGAGGGCTTGTTCGGGGGCGCGGTTGGCGTTCTTGAGCGGGTGGTAGCTACGGGAGGGAACGAACGATACAGTGAGGTAGCTTTTTCCGGGGGCGCGGGTTCGGCAGGAGTTTCAGGTTTGTCTATGGAGCCTCAAAGCGGGATGAGTTCTCAGCGATTAGGACGTAGATTCTTCGAGCGGCTGCTGGCCTTCGAGGCGATGGTGACGGCCACGATGGCGGCGGGGAGCATCGGGATCGGAGGGGGAGTCACATGTGCGGCGCGGAACTTGGCGTATCGGCGGGAGGTGTTCGAGCAGGTGGGGGGATTCTCGAAGATCGAGGAGGCGCGATCCGGGGATGATACGCTGTTGCTTCAGTTGGTGGGGAAGGAGACGAACTGGAAGGTGCGGTATGCCATTTCTCCGGGGACATTCGTCCAAACGTTTCCACCTGATGGATTTGGAGCCTTCTTTGATCAGCGGACGCGGCATCTTTCGACGGCCAAAATTTTCACCAAACCGTTGCTTGCGCTAGCAGGCGCGATCTATCTGTTCGATCTTCTCCTGATCGTCAGCGTGCCGTGGGCCTTGATCACAGGGACGATGGAGCCATTGATCTGTTTCGGAGCGAAGGCGCTGGCGGACTGGATGGCGATTTGGCGGAGCGGTAAGATCTTCGGAGAGCGTCGGTTGTTGGGTCTTTTCCCGATTATGGAGCTGCTCTATCCACCGTATATAGTTCTTTTCGGAGCATTGGGCGCGTTCAAAAATTTCCGATGGAAGGAGTGACCTATGGCGGATTGCGGAATGGAACCTCACCGCGAAGACGCAAAGAGCGCAAAGGACTTCAAGACCCGCGGTTTGTCTTTCTTTGCGTCCTTTGCGGCTTTGCGGTGCAACAATCCGAAATCCGAAATCCGAAATCCGAAATCCGCCAGGCGATGGCTGATGTATGGACTGCGTCTCGGGCTGACGGTAGCGGTGTTGTCTGTCTTGTTTGCCAAGGTGGATGTGGGGGAGATGGCGCGCGCTTTCGGAGGGGTGAAGTGGCCCTTTCTAACTGTCGCTTTGGCGTTGGTGATACCCAATTTGGGGCTTCAGTGTGTTAAGTGGCGCTATCTCGTGCGGTTGGTGAAGCCGGAGGTTCGTATCGGAGAGATCGTCCGATCGGTTCTGGCAGGCTTGAGTTTGGGGCTTATTACGCCGGGACGGATCGGAGAGACCGGGAAAATCCTCTATGTGCGGGATGTACGTCGCAGGGCGTTGGCTGGGTTGGCCGTGGCGGAGCGGGCGTACGTGATGGTGTCCAATGTGGGATTGGGTGGGCTTGCCTTTGCGCTGCTCGTCGGGAGGTATTTGTGGATCGTTTTTGTGCCGCTGGCGATTACGCTGTTCTTTCTGGCGTTGGCTCCGGAGGCGGGTGTGCGTGTATTGAGGCGGCTGTTTGGCCGGCTGCCTTTCGAGGAGAAGCTGAGACCCGTGCTCGATGGGCTGGGGGAATTGAATGGGGATCATGGTAGAAGCATGCTGTTCCTGTCCGTTTTGTTCTATGGGATCCATTGCACACAGTTCTATCTGCTTATTTCGGCGTTCGGACACATCGAGGTGACGGCTGCGCTGTGGGCGATTCCGGCGATCGTGTTTGTGCGAAGTATGCTTCCGATTGCGTTGGGCGATTTGGGCATACGGGAGGCGGCCTCTGTGCTCGTCCTAGGGAAATTTGGGATCCCGGATGCGGTGGCAGTAAATGCCGCGCTGCTCTTGTTCGGGATGAATGTGTTTGTGCCAGGGATGGTTGGCGCGTGTTTGATGCATCGGGTCAGGCGGTGACGAAGAATGCGGAATCGGGACACGGATAAATACGGATGGACACGGATAAGCAGTTTAAGCATAAAGAAATCTGTGTATATCCGTGTCCAAATACGTATTTTCTTTTCTTGACAAGTCTGCTGAAATTTCATATATTATGTTTCATAAAATATGAAAACCGAGGTGTGCTGTGAGCAATCCTTTTGTGTACGGAAAAGAAGTTATGGGTGCGCATTTCTGTAATCGGGAGGAGGAAATCCGGGAGCTTCTGAGCGATGTGCGAAATGCGCAAAATGTGATGATCTATTCTCCCCGACGCTATGGGAAGACCTCTCTGATCAAGCAGGTGTTGGAGCGGGCGCGGGTTGAGGGGGTGCACTCCGTGTTCGTGGATTTGTATCCGGTGTTGGAGGAGAAGGATCTCATTGCGCTTTTTGCATCCGCCGTTCCCGCCGGGTTTGGAGGGAAGATCGAGCAGGCGCTTCAGATGGCCCGGTCCCTTTTTTCCAGATTGATCCCTCAGATCACGGTGGACGATTCCGGGAAGCCGATTGTTCAGTTTTCCTTTGATCCCAATCAGGACATCAAGGTCTATCTGGAGGATATTTTTTCCGCACTGGAAAGCTATTCGGAGAAGGGGGATCGAAAGGTGGCGGTGGTCTTCGACGAGTTTCAACAGATTGGTCTTTTCAAAAACGACCGGATCGAGAAGATGCTCCGAAGTCGCATTCAGACGCATCGGAATATTTCGTATATTTTTATGGGGAGTCAGCAGCATCTCATCTATGATATGTTCCACAATCCGAGTCGTCCGTTTTATCGGAGTTGTAAGCCTTTCCGTCTGAAGAAAATCGCCAAGGAGCCGTTTGTGCGATTCATTCGGGAAAAATTCGATCAGACTTCCAAAAGCATTCCGGCGGAGAATGCCCTTGAGATCGTAGCGTTCTGCGAGCAGCATCCCTATTACGTGCAATATCTCTCCAATATCGTCTGGGACCGGACCGAGGCGGCGGCGGATGAGCGGACGGTTCGCGATGCGGTAAGCGTTATGTTGGAGCGGGAGTCCGTTGCTTTCGAGAACATCTGGGAACTGCTCACGGTCAGGCAGAGACAGATATTAAGAGCGCTTTCAAGGCGTTCCAAAGACGAGGCGATCTATAATGGCTCAGGGGCAGGATTGCCGGCTTCTACGATTCATCTTTCTTTGAAGAGTTTGGAGGAAAAAGGGCTGATTACCAGAGAAGGGAAGGCTTTCGAGTTCACGGATCTGATTTTCAAGAAGTGGGTGGCTTCCTCCGCCCCGTTTCCCAACCCCATTGCCTGAATTTCAAAATTGCCAAAATTTCAAAGATTGCTTACGTCCCAGCACCCTACTTTTTGAATTGCTGAGAAGGAGGAAAATCGCCATGATTACCAAATCCCAAAAAGTACGTTTGGGGGTGTTTCTCATTGTTGCTGCTTTCCTCCTCGTGGTGGCTCTCGTGGTCGTGTCCGCGCCTAAATTTTTTGAAAAGCGGGATCAGTACTATATTGAGTACGTGGATGTTTCGGTCGGAGGACTCGACGCGGGCACACCGGTCAAATATCACGGGATCCGGGTGGGACGGGTGGAGGACGTGTACGTGGATCCGGAGGACATCACCAAGATCAGGGTTGAGGTGAGTCTGAGGAAAGGGACGCCCATCGTAACGGATACGGAGGCCGTGATTGCCAGCATCGGGATTACGGGATTGAAATACATTGAGTTGATCGGCGGGACGAAGGAATCCGACAAAGTCGAGCCGGGGGGACGGATCACGGCAGGCCAGTCTCTGTTCGAGAGTCTTTCGGATCGGGCGGAGGTGATGGCGCTGAAGTTGGACGTGATTTTAGAAAATGTGGCTGCGTTTACGGATGAGGAACATCGCCGTGTTTTCAATAATACCATAGATTCCATCGAGCGCTTGGTCACGCAAGTGAACGCACTGATCGAGGAGAATCGGGAAGAGCTTCGCAAGACGGCTGGTAATGCGGCGCTGATTTCCGAGCGTCTGATTCAGGTATCCGACCACTTAAATCGGATTATGGCGGGCGATGAAATTCGTGAGACCGTGGCGCATATCCACGCCATCAGCGGCAGGCTGAGGAGTGAGGTGGATAGCCTGCAAATCCGGGATACGGTGGCGAATCTGGATCGGCTCATCACCAATGCGGACCAAACCGTCACCCACCTTGATCTGACCATTCTGAGAAGCCGCGAGGATATTATGCGTTCTCTGGCCGATTTTCAGGAGAGCATCGAAAACCTGAAGGAGGCGACGACGCTGATTCGACAGGATCCTTCTATTTTGTTGCGCGGATCAAAAAGCGTGGAAATCGAGGAGTAGCGGCCCGTCGTTTATTGGGATTGGTCAACGGTTTATTCCCATAATGAGGAGGGGATGTGATGGCTAAGCGTTCGATATTTTTGCTTGTTATACTCGCTTTGTTGTTTGGGATCGCTTGCGGCAAGCCGCCTCCGAGCAGGCATTACTATACGATTGACTACCTGCCCCGCCCGATTCGATTGGAGGGTTCGGGAAGGCCCTATCCGTTTAAGGTCCAGTTGAAGCGATTCGAGGTGCTTCGGATGTACGATCGCTCTCAGATCGTGTTTCGGTATTCGCCCAACGAACTCAAGTATTACCTTTATAAGAATTGGGCCATGAAGCCCGGCGATATAATCATGGACCGGGTGGAGGCCCATCTGTTGTCCGCGAATTTGTTCGAGGAACTCCGTCGCGAGTTTTTGGATGCGTATCCGGATTATCGTCTGGAGGGTACCGTGGACGCGCTTGAGAAATACGAGGGGGGGGACCTCTTCTTTGCGCATTTGGCGATGACATTCCGGTTGGTCCGCCAGGAGGATCGGATGGAAGTCTGGCGATATGCCTTCGACGAGCGGAAGAAGGTGTACGAGCCGGATATGGTCTATACGGTGATCGCGTTACGGGAGATTCTGGAGACTGAGATGATTTACGTCATCCGGGAACTGGATCGTATTTTCCGGGAGATTATGGGGCAACCCGGGGAAGCGCCCTCGGACAACCAGGATGATTTTTGGGAGGGCGATGAGTCCATCGAGACGGAGGAAGTCGCTCCGAAGCCGAAGGGGTATCAGATCATCTCGGCAAAAAGAGACACGGTGTGTGTTGAACCTCGTCATTAGGCATTAGGCATTGGGCACCAGTCATTAGGCATTGGGCATTGAGGGGTGGAGCCTGTTGTCTATTGTTCGATGACTAAGGAAAGGGAACGATATGAAAAGATTTGCCATAATACTGCTATCCCTCGGACTTTGTGCCTCGGTCCAGGCCCAGCAGGAGACCTGGGATGCGCAGCCGGCGCGGGTTCAAGTGGACCGGGATCCGACGATCGTGCCGGTGGGTAAGGGGGCGATCTTCGTTCCGAGTATGACCAATCCGATTGCCGAGCCGATGGTTAGCATTTACCAGAACGGAAGGCTCGTCACTTCCGCGAAGACCGGGAATTGCGTCCTGGTGGAGCCGGGGACCTACGAGCTTAAGATCGGATCGGGTACGATCGCGCAGACGATGACGCGGACGGTGGAGGTGGATGAGGGACACATTACCCTGCTGGAGCCCGATTGGTGCGGCTTGGTGATTGATGTCATTGATGAGAAACGCACGTCGGTCAAGGAGTCTTATGAGTTGTTTTATCAGTCGAAGCTGGAGAATTATGGAATCGGGTACGGGGCGGACGAGGAGTTGGGAGAGGAGCTTCGGACGTGGCTTCTGAAGACCGGACTTTACAAAATCGTGAAGACCGGGCAGAGTTTTTACACGACGGTTAATTTTGCGACGGTGCGCTTGTTTCCCGGTGAACTGGTAAAATATACACTGGTGGTGGACAGCGAAACCGGTAATTTTATCGGATTCGGCGTGCTCGATGAAACCTCCCGGCAGACCCGGATCAGGAACTGGAAGATCCGTTCGGAGATCAACGGAAGTTTCTTGCTCAATTTTCAGAATACGGCGGCGGAGAAGGACCAATATACGCTCCAGTTGCTGACGGAATGGTATAATTATGCCCGCTATACGACGATCTACCACAATTTTTTCACCCGTTTCATCATAGAGGGGGGGCTGTCGAGGCGACGGGGAGAGTCGTTCCGAAAATACGGGGATAAGGTGGAACTGAAGAGTTCGTATTCGTATCGGTTCTTTCAAAGGGTGGGACCTTACGTGCGGTTCGCCTTCGACACCAAGTTCTTCTCTTCCAAGCATTATTTTGATAAAGAGCAGGATTACGTCAATGCGCAAGGGGATACCGTTTACGCGGCCTCGGATGCGAATTTATCGCCGTCCTTTTTCCCACTCCACCTGAAGGAGGGAGTCGGAGCCAGCCTTTCCATCTGCAAGTCGCTGCGCTTAAATGCCAGTTTGAGAGCGGGCTACGGCGCCCGACAGACCTTTGTCAGGGATTCTTATTTGCTCATCGGGAACAAATTGACGCCGATGAAGGAATCGCACCTCACCGGCATGGAAGTCCTATTGACGAGCGACGCCCGCGTGACTTCAAGGATCGCGATCAATTCGGAATTCGATATGCTGATGCCCAAAAGTGATCCGAACGCCTGGGTGTACGATTGGGAGAATCGGATTCGGATGTTTCTTACGAAATGGATGAGTCTGGACTATACGCTGGATCTGTTTCGCGAGGAAGGGGTGGATGAGCTCCAGTCCGAGCACCGGATTCTGGTGCGGTTTTCCTTTGTGCTTTGATTTGGTGCGTGGTGATTGGTGAGTGGTGATTGTGGAACATCTTCCTGACACAGAGACCAGGGCGGGAGGCTGTTGTCTTTCTCTGGGTGCTCTGTTCGGGATGATCCCCAAGCTGTTGTGAAAGTTGCTCCAATTTTTTTGATATTAGATTTCCGAAGTCTGACAGACTTCGGAAATCTTTTGTTCCGTAAAACTCCGATTTGGAAGATTCAGGGAATTCGCGAAGAAACCAAATTCAAACAGGCTTCCGAGGTCGTATTCAGAAACGGGAGGTGACGAGTTGACCCACTCACCACTCACCACTCTCCAATCGCCCATTGTGCTCGCGGGAGATGTGGATTTGGCGCATATTTCCGGGATTCAGCGGACATTGGAGCAGGCGATCCGGGATGCGGAAGGGGCGGAGGTGGTGTTGGAGTGTTCGGGAATCG
>JAUWMS010000316.1 GCA_030613045.1 Candidatus Latescibacterota bacterium
ACGGATCGAGGTGCCCCGTGATTTTCCAGGACTATACGTTTCGGATTATGCACAAACCTTGGAATGTAAACATCTTACTCTTCGAGGCAACCCGGCTTTAGGCTTGGGGTACGCCTGTAAAACGGGAAACGAGGCTGGACAAGCTGGCGTGCACTCCTACATTCCAGTTATTGACTATAGGGGAGGACACGTTGCTCCTGTCATGAAAGTCGTACGTGAGGAAGAGGGCATAGCGATTCCCAGGGAGTATATCTCGATCTCCGGCGTGCAGCCTCTATCAGAGTGAATCCCTTACAAGTTGTGGCAGCCCCGCTTTTCGCAGTTCTTGAGCAATAGCCAATAGGGATCGATGTTTGGAGGTGTGGAAGCATGAGCGTAAGACTGAACGTGCCGCACGAGATGCTGGCCGCATTTTGCCGAAGAAACCGGGTCCACAGGCTCTCCTTTCTCGGGTCCGTGTTGCGGGATGATTTTGGCCCCGAAAACGACGTGGATTTGCTGATGGAGTTTGAACCGGGGACTGCTGTGGGTCTCAAGTTTTTCGGGATGGAACATGAGCTTTCAGAGATGCTGGGCAGGAAAGTGGACCTGAATACCCCGGGGTTCCTGAGCAAGTATTTTCGGGAAGAAGTGTTGGCGGAAGCAGAGGATGTGTATGTCGCGCAAAGAGGACCGCATAAGTCTGATCTAACCGCTCTATCCGCAGCTTAAAGAGGTATCGATTGAAACTCGCTATCAGCGCCATGGAAGGCCATATCAATGCCGAGGTGGATCCCCGCTTCGGACGGGCGGCGTTTTTTTTGATCGTGGACACGGACACGATGGCGGTCCAGGCGATTCGTAATCCCAACTTAGAGGCCCTCTTGGGGGCCGGAATCCAGTCCGCCGAGTTGGTGGCACGTGAGGGCGCGGAGGTCGTGCTCACCGGCGAATGCGGCGTGTATGCGTTCGATGCGCTGTCTCGTCTCGGGGTCAAGGTGGTGACGGGCGTAACGGGGCGGGTCGCGGATGCGGTCCGGGCTTTTACTAAGGGGAATTCCTCTTTTGCCTCGGAGCCTAACGTCGCTTGTCCTCCCACGTGCTCTGCGGCGGACTGTTCGGCCTGTCAGTCGGCTCCGGCGCCATCCGGGAAGGATGAGGGCGCGACAGAGGCGGATGCGGTCTCCGCACCGGAGGATCTGGAACGATTGATCCGCCGGATCACCGAGGAGGTGCTGAAACGGCTTGGACAACCCGGCGCGCGCACGATCCCGGAGGCGGAGACGCAGGAGAAGATCACCGTCCCATCCAAAAAGAAGCTCCATCCGGGTCTGATATTGGCCATAGTTAGCGGCAAAGGCGGCACGGGAAAGACGACGGTGGCGGTGAGCCTGGCCCTGAGCCTGAAGGAGCCGGTAAATTTTCTGGATTGCGACGTGGAGGAACCCAACGCGCACCTCTTTCTGCTTCCCCGATATACCGATACGAGGATGGTCCCGGTCTCCGTCCCCGTGTTCGATCTGAATCGTTGCGACTATTGCGGCCAATGCGCCGACTTTTGCCGCTTCAACGCGATTGCGGTGGCCAACGGGAAGCTCGTGTTTTTCGAGGAACTGTGCCGTTCGTGCGAAGGATGCTTCCGCGTGTGCCCCAAAGACGCCATCTCGGAGGGGGAGCGCGAAGTCGGTCGGATCAAGGTCGGGGAGACGGGAGCGCTTCGGTTTTACGGAGGGGAGTTGCACGTGGGTGAGCAGGCGGTCGGACCGATCATCCGTCAACTTAAAACGATTCAGGATGGCAAGGAGATCAACATCCTTGACTGCGCTCCGGGCGTCGGACCGGCGGTGCTCTCATCCGTGTGGGATGCGGATTTTTGCCTTCTCGTCACAGAACCTACGCCGTTCGGTCTGAATGATTTGAAGTTGTCGGCCAAGGCATTGGAAATGTTGGGCGTTCCGTTCGGCGTGATCATCAACCGGGACGGCATCGGCGACGACGAGGTGGAGCGCTTCTGCGACGACAACGAAATCCCCGTCCTGCTGAAGATTTCTCACGATCCGGAGATCGCGAGGGGCTATGCCCGGGGCATCCCGCTGGTCCGGCAGGATATGAAATGGATTCCCATCTTTCAGCGGCTTTGGGAAGCCGTTCAGGAGCGGTGCGTATAGAAAGAGCAAGAAGTGCAAAATGCAAAATGCAAAGTAAAAAATATCAAATTTCTCCCCTTCACGTTTCACGTTTTACGTTTCACGTGCTTTTTTCTCCGTGTCTCCGTGGTAAGGATTTATGGGTTAAACTATGAAACAACTCACCATCATCAGCGGTAAAGGCGGGACGGGCAAGACCACGCTCGCTTCGGCGTTTGCGGCATTGGCCAAAGAGGCGATCCTGGTGGATGCGGACGTGGATGCGCCGAATCTGCATCTTGTGATGCGTCCGGAGTTCGTCGAGCAGGAGGAGGTCGGAGGCGGCGAGGTCGCCCGGATCATCGAGGAGAAATGTACCTACTGCGGAAAATGTGAGACCGCGTGCGTGTTTCGCGCCGTTGACGAGTTCTGGGTCAGTCCCCTCTTCTGTCGGGGATGCGCGGTCTGCACGTTGGTGTGCCCGTCGGATGCCATCGAGATGATCCCTAAAACGCTGGGGCAGGTGCTCGTGGGGCAGACGGCTTACGGGCCTTTTGTGTATCCCCGGATGCACATCGGCGAGAGCGGGACCGGGCGGTTTATCACGGCGCTTCGCAACAAAGCCCGGGAGATCGGGACGAGGGAAAACAAGTCGCTTACGATCATTGATGGGTCCCCGGGCATCGGATGTTCGCTGATCGCCTCGATCGGTGGCGTGGACGCCGTATTGGCGGTGACCGAACCCACGTTGTCGGGCATGCACGATCTGGAGCGCGTCCTCGATGTGGCAGCCCATTTCGGGATTTCGGCCCGGGTCTGCGTCAACAAGTTCGACATCCACGAGCGGAACACCGACCGGATCGAAGCCTTCTGTCGGGATCGGGGCGTGGAGAGTGTCGGGCGCATTCCGTACGATCCGGAGGTGAGCCGGAGCCTGGCGCAGGGGAAGCATATCCTGGAGTCGGACAGAACCGGTGTGATTTCGGCCATCGAGAACATCTGGCGCAAGGTGTCGGATGCACTTGGTCAAAATGGATCGGGATAGTTAGGAAGGATTCGATTCGGATCGGGCGTGTTGGGAATGGAAAAAATGCTTGCCAAATAGAGATTGGTAGGTTATATTAAACCACAGACTCTGTCACGGGATTTTTCAAAGTCAACGAGTAACAACCATCATCCATCGAAATCAGGAAGGGAGGTGAACAACATAATGCGTATAAAGATCATCTTAACGGCTTGTTCGGTTCTGGTGTTGTTTTTGTTGATCTCCGGGTGCGCCAAGCCCCCGACGTTGGAGATCGATGCGGCCAAGGCCGCGATCCAGGCCGCGAAGGCCGCGGAGGCCGACGTATATGCCGCGAGCGAATTCTCAGCGGCACAGAAGGCGTTGGCGGATGCGGAAGCCAAGGTGACCGGCAAAGAGTATGAGCTGGCCAAAACCGCTGCAATTCAGGCCAAAGAAAAGGCGGATGCGGCGAAGGCGGCCGTCGGACCCAGCAAGGCCAAAGCGAAGGCCGGGGCCGAGGAAGCATTGGCCGGGGCGAAAGCGTTAGTGGCCGGGGGCAAGTAACTGATCTCAAATGCCCCCAAGAAGGCCGATCTCGGCACGCTCAAATCGGATCTGGAGCAGGTGGAACAGGGACTCCCCGAGGCCGATGCGGCCTATAACAGGGAAGATTACAAGGGCGCTGCTTCCAAGGCTGAGATTATTCAGCGGAATGCAGCAGGGATCGGTGAATCGGTTCAGATCACACTCGACGCGTATGCCGCGGAACTCCTGAAACGGCAGTCGCAGTGGTACGAGGGCGCCCACAAGAAGCAATGCCCTTGAGCCGACCAGCGGATCCGGGAAACGGGCGATGCGGCGAAAGATCCACACCGGCAATAGGGATGCCAATTCGTTCAAATAGTCGGACGGTCTATTTGTCCGATCAGTCGGACAGTTCATTCGTCCGATCCGTCGGCCGGTTTCGAGGCCCGAAACATTTGGGGCGAAGGGTGAGAGATAAGCGGTTTCGTCTTTCGTTCTTCGCCCTTTGACTTTTACAACGAGCAATTCCTTTCTATCCCTCTCCGAATTGGGGCGGTTGGGTGGGGTATTGTTCATTACTCATTGTTCATTATTCATCGTTATTGAGGGCGCTTATGCTCCGCGCATTGCACATTGAGAATTTTGCGCTGATCGAGGACATTGACGTCGAATTCGGCGAGGGCTTCAACGTGATCACCGGGGAGACCGGAGCGGGCAAATCCATCCTGATCGGGGCGCTGAGCCTGATTTTGGGGGAGCGGAGCCGTTCGGAGGCGGTGCGCAAAGGAGCGAAGAAATCCCTCGTGGAAGGCATTTTCCATCTCGCCGGAAACGCCCGGGCGATCCGGGCCATCGCGGACCTCGGCGTGG
>JAUWMS010000156.1 GCA_030613045.1 Candidatus Latescibacterota bacterium
GTTTCACGGATGAGCCGATATCGAAGGAGACGATTCTCAAGTTGCTGGACAGGGCCCGGTGGGCCCCTTACGCCTCCGAATGTTGGCGATTTGTAGTCGTTCAGGAGATAGAAGGGAAAGAGCGGTTGGCGCAGGCCGCTCGACAAAATTTTATCGCGACCGCTCCCGCGATCATCGTGGTCGGAGCGGACGTGGAAGTCTTCGCGGAGAAAGGCTCGGTGTGGTGGCGGTGGGATGCGTACAAGTGGAGAGGACTCTTTTACATCCAGGATACGGCAGCCGCCATTCAGAACCTGATGCTGAGCGCCGTGGAGATGGGGCTGGGCACGTGCTGGATCGGCTCGTTCAACGAGGGAGACGTGGCCAAGGCGGTGAACTTCCCCGCGAGCATCCGTCCCGTGGCCCTGATTCCGGTGGGCCATCCGGCAAAGCCGCAGAAAAAGAGTACCCGGGGGCCGCTCGAGGAGATCGTGTTCTGGGAGAATTATCGAGCAAAGGGCAATAGGCAATAGGCAATGGGGGGTAATGCCCAGTGCCTGTTTACGCGTCACGTTTTACGTTTTACGTGGCTTTTCATTGCTCATTGAACACGGGAGGCCAAAGATGGCTGAGATGGAGAAATATACCGACAAGCTAATCAAGGTGCTGCGGGTTCGGCTCAAAGACGCGCCGGGATATTTCGGGCGGCTCGCGGATGCGATTGGCGGAGAGGGCGCCAATCTCGGGGACATCACCCGGGTGCGGGTTACCAGCCATTACGTCGTGCGCGACGTGGTGGTGTATATCGAGGACGAAGGACAGTTGGATCGCATCGTCCGGGCCATCGGCGAACTGCATGGGATCAAGCTCGAGGAGATCATAGACGAGGTGCTCCGTATGCACGAAGGCGGCAAGATCGCGATGCAAAGCACGGTGGACCTGAGGACCATCTCCGATCTGGCGAAGATCTACACCCCGGGCGTGGCGCAGGTCTGTCGGCGCATCGTGGCGGATCGAACTTCGGCGGCTTCGTACACGGGAATCGCCAACACCGTGGCCATCGTGACCAACGGAACCGCGATTCTCGGACTCGGCGACATCGGGCCCGTGGCCGGCATGCCCGTGATGGAGGGGAAAGCGGTCATTATGGAGAAGATGGTGGACATCAGCCCGGTCCCGATTTTGTTGGACAGCAAGGACCCGGACGAAATCGTCCACGTGGTCAGCCGGATCGCGCCCACCTTCGGCGTGATCCAGCTCGAGGATATCGCCGCGCCGATTTGTTTCGAGGTGGAGCGGAGGTTAGATGAAATGCTGGACATTCCCGTGTTCCACGACGATCAGCACGGCACGGCGGTTGTGGCCCTCGGCGCTTTGATAACCGCTCTGAAGCGGGTGGAAAAAGTTCCAGATAATATCCGGGTGGTGATCAGCGGCGCGGGCGCGGCCGGCATGGAGATTTCCCGGATGCTGCTCCACTTCGGCGTATCGGAGTTGATCTTGTGCGACCGGGAAGGAGCGATCTATCCGGGCCGATCCGAAGGGATGAATCGCTTCAAGGAGGAGATCGCGGATCGGACCAATCCACAGCGGAAACGCGGAACATTGGCGGAGATGATGGCGGGCGCGGATGTGTTCATCGGCGTATCCGCGCCGAATTTAGTCACTGCGGACATGGTGCGCCGCATGGCGAAGAAGGCGATTGTCTTCGCGATGGCCAATCCCGTGCCGGAGATCCGTCCCGACGAGGCCCTGAACGCGGGTGCGGCCATTGCATGCGACGGACGCTCTCTGAACAACGCGCTGGCGTTTCCGGGCATTTTGAGAGGCGCTTTGGATGCGCGTGTCGCGTGCATCACCGACGCGATGAAAATGGCCGCGTCCGCCTCCATAGCGGAGCAGACGAGGAAGGATGAGATCGTGCCCGATTTTATGCATCGGGAGTATCACAGGAAGCTTGCCGATGCGGTCCGGGAAGCGGCGAACTCCGAACGCTAAAATCCTAAATTCTAAATCCTACGACAAACGCAAAATCCAACTATCGAACACAGAGGCACACTGAAAAGATCGGGTTTCGGTTTCGGTGGTTTTCAGTGTTTTCGGTGTTCAATTAGGTCGATTCTTCTTTAGACGATTCTCCTTTTATCGGATTGAATCGACCAGTCGAGGCTCCTTCTATTGGGCTGCCTCGACCAAGCAGTTCAGCCAGATGCGCCATTTACAGCCAAGAGGAGAACCCCATGCTCACATTCGATCCAAAACGCGGCACATTCACCTTAGACGCGCCGGGCTTCTCGGCACAGGGCGGGACGTTCCGCGTGGCCACCGACCGGTTCACGCTCCAAAGCGATGAATTGTGCTGGACGGAGGAGGCCGGGCGTTTTACAGCCGCCGCTCCAAACGTGCGGGTCGTCCTCTCAACGGACGGGAAAAGCGTATCCGCAACGGTGCAAAATACGGGAACTGTGCCGTTCACGATCTCGGAGATCACAGTGCTCTCCTTTCCGCCGGATTGTTTCTCGCCGCCGCTCTCTTGCGCGGAACATCTTCAGTATCTCCATCCGCTGAGCTTCGGGCGTTCGGCGGGTGTGGGCTTGGTCGGACAAAAGACGGCCTGGGCGGACGGGGATGAGCGCAGCAGCATGGTGACGGTTTTTCATCAGCACCGCACGGGGAACGCGCTTTTGATCGGATCCCTGCCGCCGTCGAGTGCGCTTTGCGGCGTGGAGGCGCTGCACAGTTCGGGCCACCGGGAGGGGAATTTCGGGTTCTCGCTCGTTGCGGACTGCCAGGCGAAGCTTTCTCCGGGGAGCGCGTTGTCCGCCACGTTTCTCTTTCTCGCCGGGGACGATCCGCTGTGTCTGCTCACCGAGTATGGCGATGCCATTGCCGAACGCTGTCCTCCTCGCCGCGGCACGCCGCTGGTGGGATGGAATTCGTGGGACTATTACGCCGGAGCGGTCCAACGCCGGGATATGGACGAAAATCTGGAGGCCGCCGCTGAGTTCTTCGGGGATGCCGTCACCCACTTTGTTATAGACGAGGGCTGGGAGTGTCAGTGGGGCGTGTGGAAGGCGAACTGGAAGTTTTCGGAAGGACTGGAGGATTTTTGCCGTCACGTCAAGGAGAAGGGGAAAGTGCCCGGCGCGTGGACGGCTCCCTTTCTCGTCAACTCGTACACGCCGCTCTATCGGGATCACCCGGAGCTTTTCGCCTGCAATGAGGACGGTTCGCCCAGGATCACTCCGTTGAGCTACGGCCCGATGGCGTATCTCGATACCACGCACCCGAGGAGCATCGAGCTTTTGGAGGAGACTTACTCCCGTCTGCGCGCCTGCGGCGTCGAGTATTTCAAGATTGACTTTTTGGCGAATCTGCTCGATTGCGTGCGCTTCCACGATCCCACGGTTCCGCGCGGAGAGATCGTGCGGCGCGGCGTGGAGGCCATTCGTCGGGCTATCGGGGACGAGGCGTATCTGCTAGTCTGCGGCGCACCGTTCGAGAGCGTGGTCGGATTGGCGGAGGCTGCACGGGTGTGCGGGGACATTCATACGTATTGGGGCCATCTCAAACGGAACGCCCGCACGGTTTCGAGCCGGTTCTGGATGCACGGACGGCTGTGGACGAACGATCCGGATTTCTTCGTGGTGCGTTCCACCGGCACGTCCGATGACCCGCTCCCCAACCGGAAGGGCGCGTCGTTTCCCTGCGATGACCGGGCCTTCTGGAATGCGGGACGACCGTTCAATTTCGAGGAGGCGAAGACGCACGCGTTGATGCAGCTTCTAAGCGGTGGAGACCTCATCCTCGGCGATGCGTTGCGGAAGCTCCGGCCCAACGGGATCGAGCTGATCCGCCGGGTGCTGGATCATCGTTTGTCCGCGCCGGCCGTGCCGATAGACCTGTTTGATCCGGGAGAGGACGTGCCCGCGCGCTGGGTGGCTGTCGTGGGAGACCGGGCGTACGTGGGGATCTTCAATTGGAAGGAGTTCGACCGCACGTTCGATGCTTCTCCGGCGGTTCTTGGGATCGGGGAGTTCGGCGATGCGATGGATTTCTGGACGGAGGAACCCGTCTCCGATGAGGCGCTTTGCAATCTAAGAATCCGGTCCAGATCATCGCGGGGGCTGCTTTTCAGACGCACTACCCAAGGCTGAGAACCTGTCCGAAAATCCGTCCTGATAAAATTGTAACTCCGGAATTCAGCCTTCGGGCTGCGACGAGATGAAACCCTCTGGGTGAATTTTTTATCCGAGCTTGTGAATAATCCAGGTTAGGTAGAAGTAACATCCAAAAATCCGGTCAAGCGGAGGGCCAACACATAATGAGAACACGAATGCGGATAGTTGAAGGGGCGATGCTCTGGGCAGCAATCGTGTGTTTCGCTGCTTCAAGCAGCATCTGGGGGCAAGGGGAGCCGTTCCTTGTTCCGGAAGGCGCCGAAGTGAACAAGCTATTTGGAGGGTTTCGGTTCGTTGAGGGACCTGCAGCCGATCGGGATGGCAACGTGTTCTTCACGGATATTCCCAACAACCGTATTTACAAGATTGGTGCAGAGGGCGCGCTTTCTGTGTTTCGGGAAAAAAGCGGGGGAGCGAACGGATTGATGTTCGACGCGGAGAACCGTCTGGTGGCGTGTGAAGGGGGCTTGGATTACAGACGGGTAACGCGAACGGAGGCAGACGGGTCTGTCACCGTACTGGCTGAACGGTTCGAAGGTAAGCGGCTCAACAGTCCCAATGATTTGACCATTGCGTGCGATGGGGGGATCTACTTCACTGATCCCAGATACGGGGACCGCGGTGGTATGGAGCAGCCCGTGGAAGGCGTATATCATATCGCACCCGACGGCATGATCACCCGCGTGATAGGGGATTTTGTGCGCCCCAACGGAATTCTGCTGTCCATAGACAACCGAATACTTTATGTAATGGACGAAGGGGCAAATGAGGTATATGCCTACACGGTGCAAGCAGATGCTTCCGTGACGGCTGGCCGCAAGCTGGCGGACGTACCGGCCCCGGACGGCCTGACGATGGATGTGCAAGGCAATCTCTACATTGCAGCCCAAGCCGGGATCGTAGTGCTTTCCCCTGAAGGGGAACAACTCGCCACCATTCCTACGCCGGCGAGGCCATGTAATAGCACGTTTGCGGGGAAAGACAGTAAGACGCTGTATATTACCGCGGGAAATGCCATTTACACCATCCGGATGAATATACGGGGGCGCCCCGCACCTTGTTCGCAGCCCACTCCTGTTTCAAAGACAACCTGGGGGAGATTGAAACGAAAGAGGAGGTGATGCGGGCATTCACCTTACGATGATTTTGCCTACCGCCACGACCGCAGCCAGCACGGCTCCGGCTATTACATCTACCTGTCGCCGCCGGATACGACAGTTGCTTCGGGGAGTTGAAAGAGGGAAAGCAAAAAAAGAATATGCACAGCAAAGCCGCAAAGAGCGCAAAGAAAAAACAGGTTAAGGTTCAGGTTCAGAAAGGTGGGGTTGGGTGGTATCAACCTCAACCTTTGTCTTCTTTGAAGGTCTTTGCGTCCTTTGCGCCTTTGCGGTGTGATAAACAGTTGAGGAACCCCAAATGACCCTGAAAACCCGCTGGTCGCAACACCTATTCTGTCTGTACGTGCTGCTCCCGATCGTGGCGCTCTATGCCTTTCTGCGCCTTATTCCCATCGGGAGCACGTTTTATCTGAGTTTCCATCGGTGGGATCTGATCAGCAAAGTCAAGCCCTTTGTGGGATTGGCGCATTATGCGAAGCTGCTTCACAATCCGGAGTTTCGGATCGCGCTGTGGAATACCACGCTGTTCACGGTGCTGACGGTCCCGATTACGTTTGCTCTGTCTCTGAGTTTAGCGGTCATGCTAAAGAGCAAGCGGGCAAGGGGCGCGGCTTCGATCTATCAGTTTGTCTATTTTCTTCCGGTGGTGACCTCTATGGTTCCCGTGGCTGTGGTCTGGAAGTGGATCTACGATCCCAAGTATGGGCTGCTGAATTACGGACTATCCCTTCTCGGCATCGCGCCGAAAGCGTGGTTGATTGATCCCGACACGGCGCTTTACGCGATTATGATCATGAGTATCTGGAAAGTGCTCGGCTATTACATGGTCATCCTGCTCGTGGGCCTCAACAACATCTCCGGACAGTATTACGAGGCCGCGGCCATAGACGGCGCGACGGGCTGGCAGCAGTTCGTCCACATCACGCTGCCCCTGCTCAAGCCGATCATTCTTTTTGTGCTGGTCATCTCGACCATCAATGCGTACAACGTGTTCACCCAGGTGTACGTGATGACCGTAGGCTCTCAGGGCGCGCCGGGAAGCGTAGTGCGGGTGCTGGTCTATGACATCTACGAA
>JAUWMS010000455.1 GCA_030613045.1 Candidatus Latescibacterota bacterium
GGTGATGCCTTTGCGCCGGGCGGCTGTGGCTTTGAGGGGAATCCGGTCTTCGGGGCAAATGCCGATGAGAACCAGGGTTCCGCCGGGTTTAAGAACTTCCATGGCCTGTTGAGGCGTCTCCAACGCGCCGGCAGCCTCGAAGACCACATCCACGCCGCGGCCTCCGGTCAACTCGCGAATGCGCCCCACGGGATCATCGTCTGCGTTCAGCGCCACGTCGGCTCCGAGTTTCCGGGCCAGGTCCAACCGGGAGTCTATAAGATCGGTCACAAAAATTTCGGCCGCGCCGCTGAGCCGGGCCAACTGAAGCACGCACAGCCCGATGGAGCCCACGCCGAGGATGGCCGCGCTGTAGCCCGTGCGTATTTTCCCCAGATCCACCGCGTGGACGGCGACGCCGAAGGGTTCGAGCATGGCGCCGTCGGCAAAACTCAGGCCGTCCGGGAGCTTGAAGACCGCGTGCGCCGGGTGCGTCAAGAATTCCCGGAACGCGCCATCAACAGGTGGGCTGCCAAAAAACCGGACATCGGGACAAAGATTGGGATTCCCCTCGATACACCATTCGCACACGCCGCATGACAGCGCGGGATCCACCGCCACACGATCACCGGCCTTAAATTGAGTGACCCCTTCGCCGACCGCTTCGATCACTCCGGCGGGTTCGTGGCCCAAAACAAGGGGGCTTCGTATAGGGGTATCTCCGATGCGACCGTCTTTGAAATAGTGGATATCCGAGCCGCAGACCCCGACGGCTTTGATCCGAACAAGGACCTCGCCGGGCTTGGGCTCAAGTCTGGACATCTCCTCTATGCGCAAATCGCCGGCTTTATAAAGCTTGACCGCTTTCATGGGAAGACCTCTCTCTGATAGGTACCGCATAGTCCGTGGTGCGTGACGGCCGTGCCAATCACAAATGGCCAAAAGAATGCTAACCGGAACAAATATATGCAAAAAAGGAGGAGTTGTCAACCCGATATGCGAAAAATTGTTCGGGACTCTGGAGTTATTTTCGTATTGATCTTTGCTTCGGAATTGTGTATATTCAGCCACTTGAAAAAGCCCGAAAAACGAAGGGACGCAACTCCGCTTGCAACGACAAAACGGCTCTATTATTGTCATAGCGAGACACGAAGCGCGGAACAATCTTATCTGAGAAACGTTTTGCAAGTGGCTCTATTGATTCAATCGTAGAACGTCAAAATTCTACCGCAGAGGCGCAAAGAACGCCGAGGAAAACAAAAAAAAAGAAATCGTTTGATAATCTGAAAGAGGTCTCTTTCGGTGGGTTCGGGACGTTGTTTTCCCGAACCTCAGATGCCACAAGGCGGAGCATCGGGATTACAAAATCCCGATGCAACACAAAAAATACACAGCGGAATACGCAGACTTCGCGGATCCTCTCTGCGGTCTCCGCGTGCTCTGCGGTAAGAAAAAAGAAACGCGCACCCATCGGAAGGGGGAAACCGCATGCCTGCCTTGACGAAGCAAGATCGAATTCGGTACGACCGCCAGATGATGTTGGATGGTTGGGACGATGAGGGACAGCGGCGCGTGAAGGAAGCGCGGGTGTGCATCGCGGGTGTAGGAGGCTTGGGTTCTCCGGTCGCGCTCTATCTGACGGCGGCGGGCGTGGGCACCCTTCGGCTGGTGGATCACGATGTGGTGGAATTGAGCAATCTGAATCGGCAGGTTCTCTATACGGAAAGCGACGTCGGACGGGCGAAGGTGAACTGCGCGGAGGAGCGGCTGCGCGCGCTGAATCCGGAGGTGCGAATCGAGGCGATCCAGGAGCGCATTACCAAAGAAAATATCTCGGACTTGGTGGGCGCATCCGACGTAATCGTGGATGGGATGGACCATTTTCCCGCGCGGTTTTTGCTGAATGAGGCGGCGGTGCAAAAAAAGATCCCCTTCGTGCACGGAGCGATCTGGGGCATGGGCGGACAGGTTACGGTGATCGTGCCGGGAAAGACTCCCTGTTTGGCATGCCTTTTCCCGGAGACTCCGCCGCGGAAGCATTCTCCGGTGCTGGGAACGGCCCCGGGAGTGATCGGGTGCATCCAGGCCACCGAAGTGCTCAAACTGCTGACGGGGATCGGGAATCCGCTTTTCGGACGCTTGCTTCTCTACGATGGAGAGTTTATGGAATTTTCGGAGGTGCACGTGCGGAGGAAACCGGATTGTCCGGTGTGCGGACAGCTTTGAGAATACCTGAGTCTAAACCCTCCGCCTTAAAAAGAAAGGACGATCAAAGCGCCCTTCCATCTCGTTCCTCCTGCCTTTGATTTCTGGCCTCTGGCCTCTGACCTCTGACCTCTGGCCTCTGACCTCTGATCTCCGACCTCTGCCTATTCCCTCCACCATCCCCACTCAATCCCCAAAATCTTCTCTTTATGAGCGAAGACCCACCGCGATCCCAAATACCCGATCGTCCATCCAACCAGCACATCGGAGGGATAGTGGCGTCCGAGATAGATCCTCGAAAATGCAATGCCCGCTCCCAACGCATAATAGGCCGGGCGATACCGGGGATAGCGATGCGCCAGCATGGTCGTCGTCGCACCGGCAGCGGCGGCATGGGCCGAGGGAAACGAGGAATTGCTCCGTTCGTATCTTCCTTCCGGGCGCCGACGTCCCACCGCCCACTTCAGGACGCTGACCACTCCCGCGGTCGCGGCCAATGAAGTAAACGTCAGCTTGCCTGTATCCTTCTCGTATTTTTCACCGTACGTCGAAAGCACCACGCACAGGACAAGGTTTGCCTTCACGCCCCCGAGATCGGTAGTCGTCTCCATCCAGGTATCCATCCACGGCGACCGATACGCATCGTGCAGCGCCCGATAGAGCCGCTCATCCACGCTCTCCGCGTGCGCTCCGGCAAAAAGAAAAAAGAACAGAAAAACCGTCCATGCGCCTATTCGACTCATAGAAGTCCTTGCTTTCATAGCCGCAGATTCCTCCTCCTGCACACCACTCACTAATCACCAAAAACACAACGAGGCTGAGTTCTCCGAAGAACCCAGCCTCATCGTATACATCTATAACTCCTCTACCACCTTACGCAGCCAAAAGCTCTTTGGCCATATCCACCGCCGAGGCGGCGTCGGGCGCATAGCCATCCGCGCCGATTTCGTCGGCGTAGTTCTGAGTCACCGGCGCGCCGCCGATCATGGTCTTCACCTGATCGCGAACTCCGGCGGCCTCCAAGGCATCGAGCGTCGTCTTCAT
>JAUWMS010000044.1 GCA_030613045.1 Candidatus Latescibacterota bacterium
GGGACCAAGCCGGACGAGTCGGGGGCCGGCTGTCGCGGAGCCGCGATGATGCCGAGCTGCGCCGAAACGGGGGCTGCGCCTCCCAAAAGAACCTGCCGCCGACGCTATGCGAGCAGCGTATTGAGGAGGATGGCTGGCTGATCTTCACGGGACGATTTCCCGAAGCTCACGCCTTTGGCGCGGTGGGCCGGGTCACGGTCACCAACGGCAGGATACGGACGGAACGGGATGAAATCGTGGTCGAAGGGGCGGATGAGCTGCTGCTTCAGGTAAGACTTTTCGTCCACGAAGATCCGGAGGAGGCCGTTCCCGGACTTCGCAGGGAACTGCAGGATGAAGCCGCTGATTTTGACCTGGCGCTCTCCGAGCACGCGGCAATGCACGGGGAGTTGTTCAACCGCATGACGCTGGAATTGGCCCCTGAAAAGCGCCTATCGAACGAAGAGATGCTGATGGCGGCGTATGAGGGGACGGCGCCCAATGCGCTCATCCAGACCATGTTCGAGTTCGGTCGCTATCTGCTGATCTGCTCCAATCGTCCGGGCGGCTGGCCGGCCAACCTGCAGGGCATCTGGAACGGGGATTACGCCCCGGCCTGGAACTCGGATTTTCACAACGATGAAAACGTGCAGATGAACTATTGGCAGGCGCTCCCAGGGAACTTGCCGGAGGCTACCTTACCCTTTTTCGACTATTATGAGCGGCATCTGGACGACTTCCGTGATAATGCCCGGAAGCTCTACGGATGCAGGGGAATCTTTGTGCCGATCGCTCAAACCACGCACGGTCTGGCGTTTCCATGTGTCTGGACAAACTGGGTCTCCGCGGCGGGCTGGTTGGCGCAGCTTTTCTACGACTACACCCTTTTCACCGGCGACCGGAAATTCCTAACCGAACGCGCCGTGCCGTGGCTGAGAGAAGTGGCGCACTTCTACGAGGATTTTCTCTTTGAGGGTCCGGACGGGAAGCTGGTGTTCTCCCCCTCGATTTCGCCCGAGAACACCCCCATCGGCGAAGGCATGCATCTGCTCACCGTCAATGCGACGATGGACGTCGCGATCTGCCGCGAGGTGCTGAACAACCTTTGTGAGGCGTGTGAATCGCTCCGCATCGAGCAGGACGGCGTGGCCCGTTGGCGCGCCATGCTGGACAGACTCCCGGAGTATGCCGTCAACGAGGATGGCGCTTTGCGGGAATGGTTGCATCCCAAATTTGAGGACCACTATCACCACCGGCATCAGTCGCACCTGTATCCGCTGTTCCCCGGCATTGAGATCATCGAAGAAACGCATCCTGCGTTGTTTGAGGCCTGTCGGGTCGCGGTCGAGAAGCGGCTTGTGATCGGCCTGACGAGCCAGACCGGCTGGTCCATGGCGCACATGGCCAATAGTTACGCCCGGCTGGGGCAGGGCAATCGGGCGCTGGAGTGCATTGAAATCCTTACGCGCAGCAGCACGGGCCCCAATCTGTTTACCTATCACAACGACTGGCGCGACATGGGCCTGAGCCTTGGCGGCTGGGGCGAACATCCGCCTTTTCAGATAGACGCCAACTTCGGGATAACCGCGGCGATCCTTGAAATGCTGGTGTTCAGCAAACCCGGACTTGTCAAGCTGCTGCCTGCCCTACCCGACAAATGGACTCGTGGCCGGGCTTTCGGAATCGCTTGTCGCGGAGGCATTGTGCTTGATCTGGAATGGGACCGTTCCGGAGGAGAGATGAGCGCCACGTTGATCAGCAAACGCGATCAGGAGGTGTGGGTCAAGTTGCCGGCGGGAATGAAGGAAGTTGAATCCGGTCATGAAAGACGAGAAACGCCTCCATCCCATTGGGGGCGTTCGTATGTGCGTGTTGCGCTTCCACAAGGCAAACCGATCCGAATTCGGGCTGAAGCCGAAATACCCGCAAAGAAATCTCATGCATAAAAAACTTCAGAACCAAAATGCCGCGCAAGTCGTCGTATCCGACCGGGTCAAATTTCGTCATCGGGACCGGGAGTATTTCGGGTATGTCTCCAAAAAAGGGAGAAAGGTTGCGACCGTTCTTTGCGACGACCATCGCGAATTTGACGTACCCTACGGGATGATCGCGAAAATTCCCGGCGCCAGGCAACAGCCGGTTCAAAGCCGTGCGGATACATTACGATTGCAGTTTCACGTAAACGACCGGGTGCGTTTCGATTTCAAAGGACGCGCGCTTCATGGCACCATTGCCCGGATCAACCCCAAACGAGCCCATATCGTCTGCGACGACGAGCGGGAGGTTCAAGTCCCCTATACGTTGTTGACGCTGATCTCCACAAGCGATGATCCACATCGTACGGCGATAGACCGGGACGAGGCAACACTGGAAGCCATTGCGGATCGCGCCAGGAGATTGATGGCACAGCATGCGCTGCGTGATTGGAGTTTCCAGTTCGATCATGGCACCCGGCGCGCGGGATGTTGTCTTTACGAAACGCAAGTCATTTCTCTTTCTTACGAATACGCGAAACACGATTCCGAACAGGGCATTCGGGATACCCTTTTGCACGAGATCGCCCATGCCCTGGTCGGAAAAGGACATCATCACGATGCGGTTTGGCGCGCCAAAGCCATTGAAATCGGCTGCTCTGGAAAGCGGCTTCACGACATCCAATTCACGCCGCCGAGATATATCGTTCGATGCGCTCATGATTGCTGGGTTGCCACGGCGGAAAGGAGGCGGCGGAACGCTGTTTGCAAAACATGTCGCGGAAAGCTCGTGTATGTGACCTATACAGACGAACGATGGGATAAGGAAAAAAAACGAATCGCGGTAAAAACGAATGCGGCCATACCCCAATAATTCTTTGCGCGCGTATTCCGATCAGGTTCTTCAACGAAGGAGGATTTTCGTGCACGGAGAGGAATTCCACTATGAGTGGACAACCATTTGGTGATCGGCGGGTTTATTACAACAATTTTGCCGCTCATCTGCTCAACGCATACAATCCCAACATGCTGTACCCGGACCTGCTCAATCAGTGGTCGGACGACGACTGGCGATGCGTGATCGATATGGTCGCCGGCTTTGGTTTCACGGCCTTCGAGTTTTGGTTGGTGCCGCGGTTGTTCTGTCGTGAGGGCATCAAGTCGGAATTCGGCAAGGCGTTCGCACGCCGGATCCGGATCGTGACGGATTACGCGCACGAGTGCGGGATTGAGATCATCATGCTTTGTTCGCTATGCACCGTTGGGGCGGACTGGCGAACGTTTTGCCCGAATGTGAAGCACGAGTGGGACGAGGTGCGTCACCTTTGGAACACGTGGACCCGCGCGTTTCCGGAGTTGGATGGGATCTCCCTCTTCCCCGGCGATCCGGGAGCCTGCAGCCGCAACGGATGTACCGCGGAGACGTACATTGACCGCTCCGTCGAGATTGCACGGTTGGTTCGGAAAAATCTTCCGCGGGCGGAAATAGAGTTCGGCACCTGGGGGCCGCCGTTTTTCGGTTGGGGAATCATCGAGGGCCCGGAGGGATGGCAGGGCGAATTCCTGCCCGCCTATCAGCATACGGCGTGGACGTTTGAGAAGGACCGTTCCGAGCGCGCTATGGAGCACCTGTTGAAGCGGCTTCCCGATTTCCCGGAGCCGACCTCCGTGGCCATCAATCTGGGCTTCAATCCCGACGGGAATCCCGAGGGAGGGATGAGCGCCATCCCGTGGGCGAGAGAGATCGCCAAGACGCATCGTATTCAGACGTGGGACTTCAGCCTCACGGAAGGCGAAAACGCCATCCTGCCGCACTATCGATTTGAGCGTTTGCTCGAACAGCGGCGGCGTGAGCGCGCTGCAGCCTCTTACCGAGGCGGCATCTGCTTCACTATGACCCCGCTTCTGAACCAGCTTTCCATGTATGAAGCGGCCCAGTCGTTCCTCCATCCCGACGCGGATCCCGCGCATGTGGCGGAAGATTTCTACCGGAGACTTTTTGGTCCCAAAGGAAGTGCGCTGGCCCAGTATCTGCCGCTGTTTGAGATCGTGCCGGACTGGGGGCATTACGTCCGGATCGATCTTTCGCGGGAGGAGTATCATCGCGAGATGAAGTCGCTCGTCGCGTGCTTGCGTGCACTGGCGGGAAAGGAACGCGACGAATGGCCGTTCCATCCGCCGGTGGCGCGATATCGCGAAGAGTTGCTCTTCTTTGCGCAATTGTTTTTGGATCTATCGACGCCAGCCCCGGACTACGACGCGCTGTGGAAACGATATTGGAATCGCGTCTATCGGATTTATGACTTCCTTCCGGAGCACGTTGATCCCCGTCCGCGGGAGGCAACAAACCGGCTCGTCCAGTATTTCAGAACGAACGTCCGTCCGGATGGAATTCCGGGGAAATGGAGCCACTGAGGATGGCATCCTGGGAATAAGAGGTTTGCTGCAATCGTAAGGTTCATGATGCAGATAATCCAACAAAAGCGAGGATACGGATCTCGCCACGGAGGAAACAGCATGGTAGACAAGGTTGATATCGAAATGCGTTGGGAGCCCCTGGTGGACCCGTTCCTGATCGACCGGCTCGACAACGCCTCGCACCGGCTCCACGCTCCCGTGCGACGGGAAGTGGCGATGGAGATGAATGGGCCGTGCGAATGCAGCACGTCCTATTACTACAACCTGTTTTGGGACGAAGACCGCGTGCGGCTTTACTACCGGGGGATGCACGCACTGCAGCCCGACGGAACGACCCAACAGACCGCGAACCTCGCCGAGAGCACCGATGGCATGCACTTCACGCGTCCGAATGTTGGCGCGATTGAGGTCAACGGTTCGACGGACAATAACGTCGTCTGGTTCGATCATGGAGCGCACAACTTCTCCGTCTTCAGAGACCAGAACCCAGCTTGCGATCCGGAACAACGCTACAAAGCGGTCGGTTCGGGCGCCGATTCGGACAATATACAACGGCTCTACGGTTTCTCTTCGCCCGACGGGGTTCACTGGCGCAAAATCCAAAAAAAGCCGTTTTCGATTCCCGGTGGGTTCGATTCGTTAAACGTCGCCTTCTGGGATGCGCTCCGCAGTTGCTACCGTCTCTTCAGCCGATACGGGGACTCGGTGCGTCACGTGCGCGCGGTCCAGAGTTGTCAGTCCGAGGACTTCCTCCACTGGACCGACCCCCTGCAGCACCAATACGCCGACGGTGCGCCCTGGGAGCAGTTCTATACCAACGCCACCGTGCCTTGCCCCGGGGCGGAGCACGTGCTGCTGTCCTTTCCGATGCGTTTCGTGCCGGATCGCACCCGCTCCACCGAGGGGATGGATTATCCCGGCGAGGGCATCTCGGACGCAGTGTTTATGACCAGCCGCGATGGGGTGCACTGGGACCGGCCGTTTCTCGAAGCGTGGATTCGTCCCGGCCTGGACCCGCGCAATTGGACGCACCGAAACATCATGCCGGCAACGGGGATCATTCCGACGGCGCCGGACGAATGGTCCATGTATGTCGGCGAGAACTACGGCTGGGACACCAACCGTCTGCGGCGGGTGACAGTGCGACCCATGGGATTTGCCAGTGTAGGCGCCGGTCCCGCGGGCGGGGAACTGCTCACGCGCGTGCTGACCTTTGCCGGGAAGCGCCTGTACCTGAACTACAGCACCTCCGCCACCGGTTCGCTGACGGTCGCGATCTGCGATCCGGACGGGCATCCGTTGGATGGATTCGATGAGATGAGTCCCATGTTCGGGGACGAGTTGGACGCGCCGGTGTCCTACGATCTTTCGTCCGTCAGAGGAACCCCGGTGCGGCTGCGGTTTCGTCTGAAGGACGCAGCCCTCTTCGCCTTGCGAACGGGAGACTGAGCCGGCCCCCTCTCCTCCCGCCGTGCGATAAACCGCACGGTGCGATGCGGGCGTCTAAGCGAAGCCCCCGACCCGTGACGTTCACGTCACGGCGGGAGGGGCAAAGGGGTTGCGTGTTCTGCTGCGAAAGTTGCAGTGTTTGCCCTTTCCGGTCGGCTGTATAAATACATATTGGACAGCTTTTCAGAAATGATAAGATTGACTGAGTCGAAATGTGAGGATAACGATGAGAATGAAACCTATTGACGCTCGCCACGTGAAAGTGGGCGGCGAGATTGGAAGACGCATTGACATCACAGCTCGTAACAACGTTCTTGTGATAGACATAGAGGAGGACTTTCTATCGCCTTTCAGAGACAGGAGCCGAGAGGAAGGCTACATTGGCTTGGGCAAGCTGATTGACAGCGTGGTGCGGTTGGCGGCATATATGGACGATGACGAGGTGCTGTCCTGTAAGGACCGTATCATCAAAGAAGTAATCAAAACCCAGGAACCGGATGGCTACATAGGTATTATGCGCCCGGAGAAGCGTGTGGAAAGCCTGTGGGATGTGCACGAAATGTCTTACCTCATAGTCGGGCTAACCAGTAATTACCGTTTCTTCAGGGAGGAACCCTCGCTCAATGCCGCGAGGAGACTCGGAGACTATCTCCTGCGACGCTGGACGGACGAGCCGGCGAAAATACCCGACGATACCGCGTTGTCCACTCTCGGTATCGAAAATGCGATGCTGGCGCTTTACGAGCATACCAACGAACAGAAATATATAGACTTCTGTACGAAGCGGTGCGGCCTGCAAGAGTGGGATGCGCCGATTGTTCTCGGGCGGTGGGGAAGGATCGAGGGGCATGTATATAACTACCTGCACCGATGCCTGGCGCAACTGCAACTGCATTCCTTGCAGCCTGATCCGCGATTGCTGCAGCCCACACGACGGGCGTTCGATTTTATGACCAAGCGAGACGGCATGACGATCACCGGCCTTGTTGGCGACCATGAGTGCTGGCATGATACGCAGGAAGGCCTGAGCAATCTCGGTGAAACCTGCGCCACGGCCTATCTGAGTCGGTTTCTAAATAAGCTGCTTCAGCGTGAAGGCCTGTCATGCTACGGGGATATCATGGAGCGCGCCATCTACAATGGATTGTTTGCCGCTCAATCCCCGGATGGACGGAAGATTCGCTATTACACGCCATTCGACGGCCCGCGCTGCTACCATGAACTGGACACGTATTGCTGTCCCAATAACTACCGGCGTATCGTCTCTGAGTTACCATGCATGATTTACTACCAACCGTCCGAAGGATTAGTGATCAATCTGTATGCTTCCTCGAGCGCGGAGATTGAGTCTCGCGGTGGAAACTCTCTGCGTGTGCGGCAGGACACCGAGTACCCTCGCTCCGGTCAGGTTGCGGTTCACGTGAACCCATCCAGGCCTGCACGGTTTCCCTTATGGCTGCGCATTCCCCGGTGGTGTACAGACCCGAGAGTGGAGGTCAATCATCAACCGGTTAGGGAAGACTCTTCTTTTGCACTGTCTTCCCCTGATGAGGCAATTACGTCTGGCGACTTTCTCCGGATAGATCGGGTCTGGAGGGCTGAGGATCAGGTGCTGCTGAGTCTGCCTATGCCTTTGCGGTTGGTCAGGGGCCGGAAGGCTCAGGCTGGACGAGTAGCTATCATGCGTGGCCCGCAGGTTTTCTGCCTGAATCGCGGCAGACACCCCAAGTTATCCGGTATGGACTTACGCCTGCTGGTGATTGACCCTGAGTCATTAGAGGGGCCATTGGAAGACGAATCAGTCCGACCCGGAGGGCAGATGTGCCGTCTGCGGGCATGGAGTCCGGGAAAGTTTTATCCCCATGAGAAGACGGACTTATGTCTAAAGTTGACCGAATTTGCCGACCCCGGCGGCGAGGCGATCTACTTCAAAGTTCCCAACCCGGATGCTGCAGCCCTTGTTGCGGATGAACTACTTTAGCGCTCCTTGTCAGAGATTTTGGTTGCCCTGAAAAGCCGGAGTAAACTCGGCACTGGCAAAGACAAAAAGCCTCTAAAGAGGCTGGGGAGCAGTCCCTTCAGGGAGTTCATGATTTTCCCAGTGCTGGCTTTAGCCCAGCTATTCCACAGGAGGTAAAACCTCTCTGACAAGGAGCATTTAGCGAGGGTGACATTTTAGTGTATGAAGTCTCCAGTGAAGCGCCGTCCAAAAAGGCGCTTGGCAGTATCATTAGAGTTCCCCCGGCAACACAGGAAATCACCGCACCTGCCGGGACGAACAGAAAGACCCCCGCTGAAGAAGAGAGCCGGCAGCGGAAGCGCGGCATTATGCGACACATGTTGTCATCTATAAGGTTCTTATGCGACTCGCATAAGCCATAGTTGGCCAGAAAAGGAATACAGCCATGTTAAGAAAAAGTACACTAACTCAGACAGGAACGGGAGATCATGACCACTCCGGATTTGTGAACGCCGCTGATTTCGGGTTTTCACCTGAAGCGAGCGGCATTGAGAATACCAGGGTACTACAGCAGGCGGTGGATCAGGGTGGAACGATTGTGGTGAACCGACCGGGCGCCTACAAAATAGCGGGGACCATATATGTTGGCGGTAATACCTCGATGGTTTTCGGAAATGATGTGTTTCTCAAGAAGGTTGACGAACTGGGTGCTTTTACCCATGTGTTGCTCAATAAGGGGGCGCTGACAAAAACGTACGATCAGAATATCACGATTGACGGGTTGCATATCATAGTTAATGGAATGGATGTCTGCGAATCCAGGGTCTGCGGATTGCGTGGCCAACTTGCCTTTTTCTATGTCAAGGACTTGCGCATCGATCGTTTTCGCTGTATGGATCTTGGTGGATCCCAGTTTGCCATCCATGTTTGCACCTTCGAGGATATCATCATCAACGATGTCATTATTAAAGGGGATAAGGACGGGGTGCATCTGGGCCGGGGGAAGCGTTTCACAATCTCCAATGGAATTTTTCAGACGTTTGATGATGCCGTAGCGCTGAATGCACATGACTACACTACCGGGAACCCCGAATTGGGTTGGATAGAAGATGGCGTGGTGGAAAAGTGCTATGACCTGACTGCTGAGAAAACCACCGGATTTTTTTGCCGTATCCTCGCTGGTGGATGGATCGATTGGCGGCTGGGAATGGAGGTGCAGCAGTCTGATTCAGTGGTGTCCAACGGCAGGATTTATCGCGTCATGGCAAAAAACGATGGCGCCATATACAAATCAACTACACAACCCACGCACGAGACTGGTAACAGGATTCTTGACGGTATCAACTGGGTAATGGTGCAGAACGACGTGACCTACACAGCCGGCGTGCGGAATATCACCTTTCGCGACATTTTCCTTGAGAAACCGCGGATTGGATTTTCCGTACATTTCGACAACGACAAATTCAGTCGTTCCTATTACCCGGGGGCCATAATCCCCGCGCAGGAACAACTCACTTTTGACAATATCCGGGTGCTTCATGATCAGCCATTTGCATTTCTGTCGATAAATACACCTATCGATATTCTGACAATCACCCATTCAAGCTTCAAGAACAGCGGGATACAATTCCATGGCAACAAAGCGATGCAAGACTATCTAAAGACCAGAATCAACATCCTTGGATGTGTCTTCAATCAAAACGGACCAATGGATCTGATAACCAACAGCGTTGAAAACAAGGAAATCCTATTAAAAACATCTTCTAATATTGAACGTCACGACGATTTCTCGGCACGCGTCATTCCTGGGAATGGGTGCATCATGGTGGAATCCGATCTGACGGGCCTGAAAGCCTGAACGGCGCGGATGTCAGGATAAACATGGCCAACACACTCGACCACTATTCCGCTGTGCTCCATAGCGGGAGGGGAACTCAAACGTTCGATGCGTGCGGCAAAGCGCAGCCCCCGAACCGTGACGTTCACGTCACGGCGGGCGGGGCAAGGGGGTTGCGTGTTCTGCTGCACAAATTCCAGTATTTGCTCTTTTTATTCGGCTGTATAAATACATGTTGAGCGGGCGCAACCGACAGCGGATAGCAATCCGCAGATCCGTCAGTCGAACAAGATCCCAGGAGGCAGATCATGAGCATAAGAATAGGCGTATGCGGCGTTGGTGCCTTTGCGCAACATTTCATTCCTTTGTTCAAGCGCCATCCCGATGTGGAAAATGTCGTGCTGTGTGATCTAAACGCGGACAAACTTACCGAGAACTGTGAAAAATTTGATATTCGAGACCGTTGTCATTCGCTGGATGATCTCTGCGAACTAAATGTGGATGCCATCGCGATTATTACCCAACACCATCTCCATGGCCCCCAGGCTGTGCAGGCGCTAAGGGCAGGCAAACACGTGTATTCGGCGGTTCCCTCGGCGATATCACTAAAGGAGATCGCAGAGCTTGTAAGGGCGGTGGAGGAGACCGGAAAAACCTATATGATCGGA
>JAUWMS010000101.1 GCA_030613045.1 Candidatus Latescibacterota bacterium
GTAGCTCTTGTCGTGCTCGACCACGCTCCAGCGATCCCGCATCGTAGTCGCCACGCCTGAATGCGTGTGCGAAGCCCCGAACATCACGTGCGCCCCCGGAATACCCGTCATCTCTTCGATCCGCGTTCTCGTCTCAGCCACGACCTGCTTTCCGAGCAGAATCACATCCACAGTGACGAGCGCCGCTTTTGTGTGTCCGTCGTCGAGCACCAATGCCTTTGCGTACAGCTCGGTAGCGACGCCTATGGATGGCTTTCCTCCGTTGGCAATCGTCCCAACCTTCGGCGTAATGTTGGCTCTTGAAACTCCTGCTTTCAGACTATTCATGAGGTTCCTCCCTGTTTTTTTTATGGCCTCGCTATAGATGTCCATCGGAGTGCTGACGTCCGAAGGCGTCTCGTCCGTCCGCTTAACCAAATAGGTGATCAGATATTCCAGCGTGCCGGTCGCCGGACAGGTAAAGGAGAAGTTCGAGGTAAGCTCATCGTATGGGAATTTCCATTTTTGGGTTTGATTCCGTTTTCGGGCAGAATCCTTTCCAATCTGGAGGCCAGGAAGTTAGGAGAAAGACAATCCCTACGTAATGCACCTTGGCCCTCTCCTGGGTTCCTGGATTCCTGATAGAAAACACGCTCTGCTTATCAGAGACTTACGAAAGCCCGCCCGAAGGGCGCTAAGTGCATCATTTAGGAAAGCACTCGATCATTCAGGACTTGCTCCGCTCTCGTTCAAGCAGAATCCGGGCAAACTCAAAATGTTCCTCCATCCATCTTTGTGCCACGTCGGATTTTTTTTCGCGCACTGCGTTGTAGATTTTCCTGTGATTCTCGAACGCCTTCAAACGGTCGTCCTGACCGCCGGAGAGCACCGTTTCGCTTTCCTTGCGCAGGGCATACACCGCGTCTATAGCTTCCGAGATGAGCTGGAACAACGTCTCGTTGTGCGATGCCGCGGCCAATGCGATGTGAAAATCGGCGTTGAAAGCGAAGGTAAACTGCCCCGAAAGCGTGGCCGCTTCAAATTTCTTCAGGGCTTCCTCCATCGCTTTCAAATCGTCCGGTGTGGCCTGTTGCGCGGCTAAGATGGCGGCTCGTATCTCCAAGCAGGTCCTGACCTCGATGAGTTCGGCTATGGCATCCTTGGCGAGAAGAAAGGAAAGCTCTCCCGCGGGCATCGCCACGCCCTTGGGGATTTCGTTTACAAACGTACCGCGTCCGGCATAGGATGCGAGTACATTGAGGTGTATCAATCGCTGCACCGCTTCGCGAACCGAGGAGCGTCCCACGCCCATCTGCGTCATCAACTCTTTTTGGGAGGGCAGACAATCTCCCGGCTTAAGCTGACCCTTCCGGATGAGACGGAGGATCTTTTGAGCTACCGCTTCCGGGAGTGAGGTCCTCTGAACAGGTTCTAAGGTCATACTATCCTTCCATGGAAAAAGATGAGGTGTTCCGAATATCGGACATTTGGAATATACATGCTTCCGTCCTCTTTGTCAAGTCATTTTCTTGCTCTGGGTTCCCTCCGGCGGAATTTGGGGGCTGTTTTGGATTTTTTTCTTGCCAAGAAAAGGATGGTACTGTATCTTAACCCCTTCTTATACCCAACGCAAGTAAGATTCCGGAGATTTTAGCTCGAAGGGCGCTTGGTGAGTCGTGATTGGTGTTTGGTGAGTGGGCGTCGGTTGCAGCGCAGTGGAGGTGGATCGGGGAAATTTTTCTGGGGACGAACAAAGCCTTCCTGATGGCTCCTGGCTCTTGGCCTCTGACCTCTGGCCTCTGACCTCTGACCTTTGACCCCTGATTTCCAAAACGAGGAGGATTCAATTTGAAAGAGCATTTAAGCGTGGGCATCATAGGCGCCGGGGCCATTGCTCCGCCCCATGCCGATGGCATAAAGCATGTTCCGGGATTGAAACTCGTGGGAGCAGCGAGACGAGACCAGGAGCAGTGCCGGGCATTCTCAGAACAATACGGATGCAAGCCGTACCAAGACTGGCGAGCGATGATAGCGGATGGCTTAGACATAGCGGTGGTCGCGCTTCCGCATCACCTTCACTTTGAAGCCGCTATGACGGCCCTTGAAAACGGCTGTCACGTCATGCTCGAAAAACCGGCGGCGCTCAACCTCGCCGAATGCCGCGCAATCTCGGAGGCCGCCCGGAAATCGAAACGCAAGGTGATGGTGGCCGACCTGGCCTATCATCTCCCCGGAATCGTCAAAGCCCGGCAGATCGTGGCATCCGGTCGGATGGGGCGATTTATTATGGGGAGCATCATCAACTACCGCTTCTACTTCACCGGGGACCGGCCCGCATGGTTTCTGAAAAAGGAACAGGCCGGAGGAGGCATGCTGTTCAATCTCGGAGTGCACCGAATGGCCGCAATCCGGTCGGTGGTTCCGGGGGAGGAGTGCGTCGTGAAGGCCTCGGTGGGTTTCTTCAGGAAGGACTGCGAAGTCGAGGGAAACGGGATGATTTTTATCGGCTATCCCGACGGAACCGCGGTGACGCTCGAAGAGTGCGGATATCTGGGGCTTCCCGAATCTCTGAACAAAGGCGTGCATTTCACCTTTGAGCATGGCATCCTGGGGGATGTAACCGGTAATTTGTGGATATCCGACGAAAACGGCCACGTCGAGCGGCCCGAATTTTCAGTGCCTCCCGGGGGGGGCTATCAGCCCTTATACGAAGAGCTGCTTTCGGCCATCCGGGAGGACCGGGATCCATGGCCCGGGATGGCTCAGGGGGCCAAAGATGTGCGCGTGATCCTGGCCGCGTACGAGTCCGCCCGGACCGGGCAGGAGGTTGAGCTGACGGGGCAGGAATGGGAAATCTGAAGGCAGGAGCCAGAAGTCAGAGGTCAGAAGTCAGAGGCCAGAGGCCAGAAATCGGGAGTCAGGAGTCAGAACTCCTCGCGATGATTTTCCCCCGAAAGATGGGGTTTCCAGACAGACACGATCCAAACCTCGGAGGGATATTATGCTCAAACTCGCTCTAATCGGAGCAGGCTCTCACAGCCGAAGCAATCATGCGCCTTCGCTCGCAAGGTATGCGAAGGATCATCCCGGCGCGATCGAACTGTGCGCCGTGTGCGACCTCTACGTAGAAAAGGCCCGCTCCTTTCAGAGGGAATTCGGATTCCGAGAGGTCTATCACGACTTCGAGGCGATGATCGCCCAGGAGCGCCCCGATGCCTGCGTCTGTGTGATGCCGGTGCATCGGATAGTGGAGGTGGGGACCAGATTATTGGAACTCGGTCTTCCGGTCCTGTTGGAGAAACCGCCGGGGGTCAACATCGCGGAGACGCGGCGTCTAACCGAAGTTGCCCGCCGCACAGGGACTCCCAATATGGTCTCGGCTAACCGGCGATTTGATCCGTGTCTTCGCCGGGGGATCGAGTGGGCCAGCGCGCAGGGGCCGTTCCGGGTCGTTCGCGCCGCCATGATGCGGGACCGGAGGCGTGAGCCTGAATTTATGTGGAGCACCGCGTTCCACTGCGTGGACGCCCTCCGGGAGATTGCCGGAGAGGTGGCCCATTTTGAAGTCCTCCCGATGCATGGCGGACATGCCTCCTGGTTCCATCTAAACCTGGAATTTGAGGACGGCGCTTCGGGGAGCCTGGACGTCCTTCCCACTTGCGGCTGCACCGAGGAGAAATACGAGATTATGGGAGACGACTTTCGCGCGGAAATCTATGTGGGATCCTGCCCGCATCCGATGGTCCGGTGCTGGCGGGAAGGTGAGATTGTCGTAGAAGAACGGCTCCCCGATGACCAACCCGGATTTATCCGGGGCGGAGCCTACGCGGAAACCGAAGCCTTCGTAAATGCGCTGCTCGAAGGCCGATCTCCCCGGCCTTCCGTGGAGGACGTGTTGCCGTCGGCGGAGATTTGCTTCACGTGTTCCCGCGGGGAACGCAGAGAAAAAACAGGTTAAGGTTGAGGTTCAGAAAGGCGGCTTAACCTTGAGCAATTTTCATTTTGCTCTTGTTATGTTTCTTTTCAGGGAGTCAGAATTCAGAATTCAGGAGTCAGATGTCAGGAGAGGAAAGTTTGTGGCAGGATTCTGACTCCTGACTCCTGACTCCGAGACGAAGAGGCGCAAATTTACAAGAGCATTTCGGAAATTACTCAACCTGATGGTTTGTTTCTGAAGCCGCGCAGCTTATCTTTCACCCTAATAGAAAGGAGCCATATTATGGCACGACCAGTAACCTTATTTACAGGACAGTGGGCGGATCTCCCCCTGGAGGAATTGGCGAAAAAGGCCGGCGACTGGGGCTACGACGGCCTCGAATTGGCCTGCTGGGGCGATCACTTCGACGTGCAAAAAGCCGCGGAGAGCAAAGCCTATTGCGAGGATCGGCATGCGCTGTTGGAGAAATACGGCCTGAAGGTCTGGGCCATCAGCAACCACTTGGCCGGGCAGTTGGTCTGCGACGTGAACGATCGGCGGGACGAAGCGTTTGCCCCGGCGGACACGCACGGCGATCCGGAGAAGATGCGGGCGTGGGCCGTCGAGGAGATGAAGTTGTCTGCGCGCGCGGCCGCGAATATGGGGCTGAAGGTGGTCAACGGGTTTACGGGATCGTCCATCTGGCACCTGTTGTATTCCTTTCCGCCGGTGGAGCCGAAGGCCATCTCGGAGGGATTTGCCTTCTTTGCGAAGCAATGGACGCCGATCCTCGACGTGTTCTCGGAGGTGGGCGTTCAGTTCGGACTGGAGGTGCATCCCACGGAGATCGCCTATGACATCGTGACCACAGAACGGGCCATTGAAGCCATCGGAGGCCACGAGGCTTTCGGGTTCAATTTCGATCCTTCGCACTTGCACTGGCAGGGCGTGGATCCGGTGCAGTTCATTCGGAAGTTCGGGGATCGCATCGTGCATGTGCACATGAAGGACGCCATCGTCACCTTAGACGGGGAGAGCAGCATTCTCGCGTCGCATCTGAATTTCGGAGACGCCCGAAGAGGCTGGGACTTCCGTTCGCTCGGACGCGGCGGCGTGGATTTCGAGGAGATCATCCGCGCGCTGAACGAGATCCGGTATCAGGGGCCGCGGTCGGTGGAATGGGCGGCCTGCGGGATGGATCGGGAGCACGGAGCCCGGGAAGCGTGCGACTTCGTCCGGGAGGTGGATTTTGAGCCGTCCGCCGTGGCCTTCGACGCCGCGTTTGCGGAGGAGTAGGTTTTTCCGATCGTGAAAGTGAGACGGGGGGGAGTGAGAAAGTGTGACAGTGAGAAAGTGAGAGAGTAGGAAAGTCGGTGGTGGAATTTTACTCTTTCTTTTTCCCAAGTGAGTCAGTGGGAACACGAAAGAGGCTCACCGTCACACCGTCTCACTTTCTCACTTTCTTTTTTGATTCCGTTACCATGCCAGCTTCAATCCGCCGGACACCCCGATGCCGGGCATGGGATAGTTACTCCAGAGGGCGTAGGATTGGTCGAGGAGATTGTCGGCGCGGAGGAATGCGTCGAGGTGGGCGGTGATTTTTCTGGTGAGCTGGGCAGCGAGCAGCACGTAAGGATCTAATTCCCCCTCGGATCCCTCCTCCGCGAAGCGCGTCCCGATTACATCAGCCGAGAGGAACAGATCCCATCCGGGATATGGCTCGGAAGCGGCTTCCACGCGTCCGGTAAACGAAGGGGTATAGGGAACGCGGCCATCGCTGGTGTCGGAAAAGGATGTCTGCTGAAGCGTCAGGCTGGAAGAAAGGACGAGTGTGGGGTGTGCTTCGTACTCCATTCGGATGGAAGCCGCCTTGTGCGTCACCTCGCGATCCGGCATGATCTCCCACGTCCCGCTCGTATCCGCATCGGCCCATACGGGGAAGCGCTCCGACTTTTCATATCCCACCCGGAAGGCTCCGCTGAGGGTTTCGGAAAGGCGGGCGTCGAACTTCAGAGAGAGGGCGAAGGGTTTTCTCTGGATGCGTATGGGCGCGCTCGGCGTTCCTAATTGGAGGAACGGATTCGCGCGGCTCCTCTTCCACAACGTGGTGGAAACGGCAGTGGGATCAAACGCAAGGGTCACCTCGAGACGCGGGTTCGGGGTGTAGGTCAAGCTTCCGAGAGGGTAGAACAGGTGTTCGCCGGCCTCCGAGGGATCGTCCGCGTAGAAATACCGCATGCCTCCTCGTAGCGACACGGCTCCGAAGGCCCGTTCGGCCCCGGCCTCGACGCCGAGAAGATGGCTCGTGCTTTCAACCGTGCGTTGATCGAGGAAGACGCCTTCGTACGTGGCGGCGAGACGGAGGCGCGTTTCTTTTTTCCGCGCGTCTATGGATCCGAAAGCCCGGACGGCGGTTTCCTCCGCGCGGATGGACGTTTCTCGATCCTCGATTTCAGCCCTGCTGAGCCGTCCTCCCAAGGTGGCGCTCCCGTTTGCGGGCATGGGCAGCGATGCCGCCATTCGGGTCTCCCAACGCCGGAATCGCCGTTCTTGAGGAAGGGGGCGCGCTCCCCAGAGTTCGTTTTTTCCGTCCTCGACTCCGATCCTCAGCGATAGATCTCCTTTGTCCGGGAGAGTGTATGCCACAAGCGCGTCAACGGCTTCGCACCAGGATGCGGAGTCGTCTGTGTGCCCGGCGGTCTGCGTATGATCGCCAACCGTCAACGCGAAGCCGGCTCGTCCCCGCTCGCGTCCGGCCCGTGCGCCGAGGTGCAGGCGGGCGAAGGAGCCAACCTCCGAACGAATGCGAAGCACCCCTTTCCCTCCGGGCCATTGTATCTGAGGCATCGCGCGTTTGGGAGAGAGGTCGCGCAGCAAATCCGGGCCCGCGGTTTTTTTTATGCCGACGCTTCGATGAGCAGGAAGCTTGAATCGGGGGAATCGAAGGGTTTTTTCTCCCATCAGCACAAACTCAAAACTTTTTTTACCCACAATGTTCACATCCGGTAGCACAAGGTCCCCTTTGCTTTGCGCGTTCGCGCTATGGGATTGGGTAAGGGCGAGCAGCGCTCCGGTCAGGAGCAGAAGGAGGCGGTTTCCGAGTGTTCTGGATTTCATAGTAACCCTTTTAGTAAGACATTATGTTTAGTAAGACATTATGACGTTTTGGCGAGTGTGATGAGCAGGAAATATATACCGTATTTCTTTTCCTGTCAAGCCAAAAAACGGCGGTTTGCAGTTTCGTTTGCGGGGAACGGTTGTGCAGGGTATCAACGAAAGGAAGTTCGTAAGACCTCCGGGGTCCGCGGGATAGCGGAGGTCTCTTCTAACAGTCTCCTACCGGGAGAGGAAAAAGATGGATTGGAAAATCTGCTTGGCCACGTTTGGAACCATCTTTCTGGCGGAATTGGGCGACAAGACGCAATTGGCTGCCATTCTGATGACAAGCAAAACCGCACGTCCGCTGTCCGTATTCATAGGCGCCGTGGCGGCTCTGGCGCTGGTGACGCTGCTTGCGGTGGTGTTCGGAGAGGGATTGATGCGCATCGTCCCGGAGCATGTTCTCAAAAATGTCGCCGCGGGGGCCTTCATCGTCATCGGCGTGCTGATGTTGATGGGACGCATGTAGCGGTCCCGGAAAATCCCCGCACGGAACCACTCGCCTCCGCGTTTTTTCATCCTCAGAATTCAGAAGTCAGAATTCAGAATAGCAGCTCCTGATCTCTGACCTCCGACCTCCGA
>JAUWMS010000093.1 GCA_030613045.1 Candidatus Latescibacterota bacterium
TAAAGGTAACATTCTTAAGTGCGGGATTCCGGAAGCAAAAGGGGGAACATGGAAATTTCGACAGCTCTTCGCAGACGGAGAACGCCAGGTACGGGCGCGCTACCCGAATCTGGACCCAAAAGCTAAACGCTGGAATGGGAAATGGGCTCACAGCCAGGCCGATCCGGCAGCATTAGAAACAAAGCCCTTCATTGTCTGGAGTGAGCCGGATGCATTCCCGCACTCCTGGGCCAAACCCAGTCAGGGAGAACTTTTTATTTTGCCATTTCATGGTAGCAAGGCTACATGGGGGACTTCCTGTATTAGTGGGATCAGGTCAATAGACAGGGATAAAGGCATTATTAGATTGGTGCACGGGTTGAGAAGATTTGACACTAATCCCTTTTATTGGCCCCTAAAAGATGGCGGTTGCCAGTTTGTTGTCGAGAACATTTTGGAGGAACTGGATCAGCCGGGCGAATGGTGCCTGGACAGTGAGGATGGTGTTCTTTACTTCTGGCCTTTGAAAGATTCCATTGCCAGCATGGAGGTCGTGGCTCCGGTGGTGAAATGTCTCATCCGTTTGAGAGGAGCCGCAAACGTGCGTATATCCGGTTTTGTGTTCACGGAAACTCAAAGCGGCGAGCCCTCATCACATTATTCGGATGTCGATGGAGTGGGAGCCATGAGACCTCAGATGGGCTGGGAATACTGCGGAGAGACAATCTACTTGAACGTTTGCACTAACTGTTATATAGCCCTACAACGCCATTTAATAAATTTCGCTATTGACAAATAAGAAATGATTTGCTATATTTCTGGCAACTAAAAAAGGAGGTAAGCTATGTTGCCAGAATGCAGAATCAATACTGCGACCTTTTCGATTCCTAAATTCACTGTAGAGAAAGAGGACGTTGAGGACTTTATCGATGAATTGAAGGGATTTCATAAGCACTTTGCTGATTGTTTTTCAAGAAGCGAACCAAGGGAAAATTTCTTTCGATACACTGTCGGTCAACTTAGTCAATTGGAAAGGAAATCTATCGAGCCGATAGCACTGAATATTCAAGGAGGAGCTGTACGGTCAATGCAACGGTTTGTAAGCGAAGTAATTTGGGATGAGAATAAGTTGTTGCACAAATATCATGCTATTGTAAACGAAGATATGGGAAATTCCACCGGTGTACTGATTTTTGATGAGTCTGGATTTGCCAAAAAAGGCAACGATTCAGCTGGCGTTGCAAGACAGTATTGTGGTAGTTTGGGCAAGGTTGAAAATTGTCAAGTAGGCGTCTTTGCAGCTTATGCGTCTCCTTCGGGCTATGCTTTGTTAGATAAACGCTTATTTATTCCGGAGAAATGGTTTGATGACGATTACGAGGTAAGGAGGAATAAATGCAACATTCCTGAAGAGGTTGCATTTAAGACAAAACCACAGTTGGCGGCTGAAATGCTTCAGGATCTTCAAGAGCAAAACGTCCTTCCCTATAAATACGTTTTGGGGGATTGTCTTTATGGAAATAGTCCCGAGTTTATTGGCGCTATAGAGAAACATGCAAGTCTAATTTATTTTGTAGGAATTTCGTCAGATACACTATGTTGGTTAAAAAGCCCGATTACAAGAATGAAGGAATACAAGTACAAAGGGAAAGTGCATACTAAAGAGGTTCTTGGAAGAACAGAGAAGAAACCAATATCTTTCAAAACGCTGGCTATAAATACCAATAACTATTTTTGGTATCGCCGCAAAGTGTCCGAAGGCACAAAAGGACCGATAGAGTATGAATTTATGAGAAGGCGTGTTGTTCTATCAAAGGATGGGCTGCCTCAAAAAACGGTTTGGCTTATCATCAAACGAACTTTGGGATGCAATCCTACCTATTATTTTTACATAAGCAACGCTCCTGAAAATACAAGATTGAAGACCTTTGTCTGGTTAAGTGGTCTTAGATGGGCCATAGAGCAATGTTTTGAAGAAACGAAAAGTGAGTTGGGTATGGATCAGTATGAAGTCAGAAAATATCCGGGATGGAATCACCATATTTTAACCTGTATGTTAGCTCACTTTTTTCTTTGGCACCTTAAAATCAGATTGGGGAAAAAAAACACCATCTATTACGCTGTCACAGCTTAGAGTCTTACTTGAGGCTGTCTTACCTTTGAGAGCTTATGATATTGATGGGGCTATATCATTAGTAAAGTGGGTTCAAGAAAGAAACCATGGGGCTTATCTCTCACATAGAAAAAAACGATTTGGAAATATCCCTGAGTTGCTGTAAATGTCGTTGTAGGGCTATACACGGAAAGGAGCCTCAAATGAGAACGCCGATGTGTTTGATCGCGATGATCGGATTTCTGGCGTGCGCCCCTCACCTGAGTTCAGCGGACGAGGGGCCGCCGGACTGGGCACAGTCCCATACGCATCCCCAATAGCCTGCGCAGACCCATCTGCTGGGGGGGGGCATCGCGGAGGTGGGGATGGACCAGGCCAAAAACGACGCCCGCATAGAGATCACCCGACAGATCAAGGTGCGGATCCAATCGGAGATGGTGGACATTCAGAAACACACGCAGATCGGCGAGCAGGAAACCTACCGCAACGAGATCACCAACCGGACCGAGATGCTGGTGGACGAAACCGTAGCGGGCATGCAGGTGGTGGAGACCGCCGAGGCCAAGGGCGTCTTTTATGCGCTGGCGTGTTTGGACAGGCGTCGCTTTGCAGCCGGATTGGAACAGGAAATCGAGGACGGCGTTCTGGCCGTAACCGAGGGAATGGCGGATGCGGATCGCATGGCCCGGGAAGGGCGCATCGCTCCGGCGCTGGCGAATCTGACCCAGGCGTACGCTCACAGCGGCGAGACCCTGTCCCGGCGGGTTCTGATGCACGCCATTTCTTCAACGCCCCCGATGGTGGAGGGCCTCGTAAGCCCCGCGAAGGTGCTCTCGAATATGCGGGAAATTCTAACGCATCTTCGATTGGAGAAGGTCTCCGGAGACGGGCAGATTGCCGCGCCGCAAGCGCCCTTGCCGGAACCATTGGTGGCCCGTCTGGTAATCGTTCATCCGGATGAGGAGACCACGCCGGTGGAGGGGATTCCGGTTCGTTTCGAATCCGCGAAGGGGAAAAAAATTCAGGAGGTCCTCACGGATCAAAATGGATTGGCCACAACCGATGCGATGGCTTCCGGCGACCAAGAGGTGGGCCGGATCATTGCGCATCCGGCGCTCTCCGGCATTCCCCCGGAGGTCAGCCGGGACCTGCCCATCACGGAGGCGGTGTTCTACTATGCGGTCGAACGGGAGGGCTATCCGGTCCAAGTCGGCCTGGCGATGGAGGACGGCGCGTCCGCTCCGAAAGTCGAGACCAGCTTGACCAAGATGTTGAACAAGCTCGGCTATGTGGTGGACGCCCAATCCCCCATCCTGCTGAAAGGAACGGTCATTCCGGGAGAAACAAAAGAGGTCGAGGGACTCGGGGGCACGCGGATCCTCGCCAAAGCGGAACTGGATCTGTCCGTCACGGACCTCGAAAGCGGAACCGTGTTGGAGAGCCTCACCTTCTCCGGAAAAGGCATGGACAAGAGCGGGAAGCTCGCCCTGCGGAAGGCCGTCAAGCAGATCAAGATCAAAAAGGAAGCCTTAGCCCCTGCCCTGCGCAACGCCAAACACGTCTTCTCCGTGATTCGGGATCGGGAGGCCAAAGCAAATTTTGAGGAGGGCCAAAAAATGTTTCAGGCGGGACAGTACCAAAACGCCCTGGTGAAACTGAGTAAAGTGCCCGGCGGCACGCCCCGCTTTTTTCAGGCCCGGGAACTGATCCGGACGATTCAGAGGAAGATGCCCATCGTGCCCAAAGAAAGTATTGACCCAAAGTAAGCCGAAATCTGGGATGTTTCAGAATTCTCCTAACAGTTCGCGTAGGTTTTCCGGTTGGTTCGGAAAACTGTTTTCCCGAACCTCAGATGCCATAGGGCTGAGCATCGGGATTACAAAATCCCGATGCAACAGAAAAATCTTAGCGGAAATTTTTTTGTAAGGACTTGGTAGAACAGACATTCCTGTCTGTTCAGCTTTATGGTCAGACGTGGTCAGACAAGAACGGCTAGACCTACTAACCCCCGCGAAATGACTGAACCTTTATGACTTTTGAAAGTGGCTGATGTGATTGTTTATATGGAGTGCGCAGGCCGCTCTTGTGCCTTCGGGTACAAGAGCATAGCGGCCACACCCCGAAAGGCCTCTGACCTCTGGTCTCTGACTTCTGGCTTCTGGCTTCTGACTCCTGGCTTCCCCCCCCTTGACCCCCAACCCCTGCCCCCTGAAACCATGACCAGCATTATCATCCCACATTACAACGGAAGCATCCTCTCGGATTGCCTAACCATGCTCTACCACCGCACTCGACACAGTCCCTTCGAGGTAATCGTGGTGGACGACGGGTCCAGCGACGGGAGCGTGGAGGAGGCGCAAGCCCGGTTTCCGGAGATCAGGGTGCTGCGCAATCCGCGCAATCTGGGTTTTGCGGCCACCTGCAATCGGGGGCTGGAGGCAGCGTGGGGACGGTACGTGGTGCTCCTGAACAACGACGTGGAGGTGCAGCCGGGTTGGTTGTCGGAACTGGTGCGGTTTGCGGAGGCCCACGAGGAGGTCGGCGCATGCCAGCCGAAGATCCTGTCCGTGAAGGATCGGACGCGCTTCGACTATTCGGGCGCGGCCGGCGGATTGATGGATATTTTTGGGTATCCGTTCTGTCTCGGAAGAGTGTTCGAGGAGATCGAGGAAGATCGGGGACAATACGATACGCCGAGGGAGATTTTCTGGGCTTCGGGAACCGCGCTGTTTCTCCGAAAGGAGGCCCTGAAGGTCACGGGGCTTCTGGACGAGCGGTTTGTTATGCACGTGGAGGAGATTGATCTGTGCTGGCGGATGCACCTTGCGGGGTATGCGGTGTGGTCGGCGCCCGCCTCCGTGGTATGGCATCATTCGGGATGGACGCTGCCGCCGGAGCGTTTTCGCAAGATGTTCCTGAATCATCGCAACAGCTTGATGACGTTGCTGAAAAACTACAGCCTCCGGAATGTGATCCGCATTTTTCCGCTGAGGCTGGGGCTGGAGTGCGCCTCGATGCTTGCGTTTGCGGCCAAGGGAAACCTCAAAAGAGCGGCCGCGAGTTTATGCGGCATGCTCTCGGTGATCGGACACCTTGGGGAAATCGGGTCGGCCCGGAGAACGGTGCAGCGCATGCGTCGGGTCTCGGACGAGGAGGTGATGGCGCGGATGTTTCGGGGAAGCATCGCGCTCCGGCACTTTTTGACTTCAAAGGAACCTGAAGGCTTGGTGAGTGGTGAGTAGTGCTCAGATTTGCGGCTACGTGAGGGAAAACGTGGCCATACGCCAGCGCATCAGGTTTGAGACGTACACGAGTTTGACATCCCCGACGCGTCTGGACAGGCGCTGCGCCTTCCACCGGGCAAACCGCCAGCCCATCCAATAAGGAAGCAGCTTTTCCTTAAAATGACCTGCCTCATCGGTATAGGTGAGGTGAAACTGCCTGAGAGAACGCTGTGCAAGTGTATTCATAAGTCCGGTTCCTTTCGTGGAGAATACGATTTTGCTCTCTTATCGTCCTCCTATGCGTTTTCTTTAGCGAAAAAGTGAAAAAACTTTTGCCGTGAACTCCGCTTTGCTCCGTTCAAGCTTGGGGGAGAGAGGAAATCTCCGAGCCGGGCGCGGTAGGGAATTTTGCATTTTTCATTTTTTTCAATGGCGTCTTCGTGCCTTTGTGGCGAAATGGGAAAAAACTCGAAGACATCAAACAGGAGGTCCCCATCCTATGATAAGCATCCTCTCTCTGCAACACATCACCAAACAATTCGACGGCGTAGTTGCTGTGGATGATCTTTCATTGGAGATTACCGAAGGAAGCATGTACGGCCTCTTAGGCCCCAACGGAGCGGGCAAGACCACCACCATCCGTATGATCATGAATATCATCGTGCCCGACTGCGGACGCATCGAGTTGTTCGGAGAACCCTTTCAGGAGGCCCTGAAGGATCGCATCGGGTACCTGCCGGAGGAACGGGGACTCTATGGCAAGATGAAAATCACCGATCTGTTGATCTTCCTCGCGGAGATCAAGGGCGTACCGAAGCGCGAGGCGGCGTCCCGTTCGGATGCATGGTTGGAACGTTTAGACCTATCCGAATGGCGGGACAAACCCGTCGAGAGCCTTTCCAAGGGGATGCAGCAGAAACTTCAGTTCATCGCCACCGTGCTCCACGATCCCGAATTGATCATCCTGGATGAGCCGTTTGCGGGACTCGATCCGGTCAACACCAACCTGCTCAAGGACATCATGCTCGACCTCAGGCAAAAGGGGCGCACGATCATCTTCTCCACGCACCGGATGGAACAGGTGGAGAAACTCTGCGAGCGCATCTGTCTGATCAATAAGGGCCAGCAGGTTCTGGAGGGCGATCTATCCGAGATCAAGCGGAGCGCCGGACGGAATACGGTGAGGATGGCGTTCGATGGAGACGATGCTTTTTTGAACGATTCCCGTCTCATTCAGAGTAAGGATTCCTACGGAAATTACGTGGAGGTGCATCTTCGGGACGGCGCCGATCCCCAGGACCTGCTCCGATCCGCGCTTCAACACGCGGCGGTCACGCGCTTCGAGATCACGGAGCCGTCTCTGAACGAGATCTTCATCGAGGTCGTGGGAGGGAAAAACGATGAATAAGATGCTCAAGGTGATCCAGCGGGAATACGTGGAAGCCACCCGAAAGAAGGGCTTCCTCATCGCAACCCTCCTCGGCCCGATCGCGATGGCAGGGATCATCCTGATTCCGGTGCTGCTTTCCGACGTGAGCTCGGAGCGTCAGCAACGGATCGCGGTGATGGACGAAACCGGGGAAATCTACGAAAAATTGGTCGCCTCTCTCCGGGACACCCTGAGCGAGGGCCAGCCGAAGTACGTGCTTTCCCTCGCACAAGCGGACGAGATCAAAACCGACCTGGCGCGGAAAATCCACCAGGACGCCCTCGACGCGTACGTAGTCATCGGAAAGCACATCTTCGCCGACGGAACCTCCGAGTATCACGCGAAGAACGTCAGCAATCTATCCGGGATCATGCGCATCCGGGGCGCGCTGAACGCCGTTGTGGTGGAAGAACGACTGACTCGGGAGGGATTGGATCCCCGGGAGGTCCATCGCCTCACCCGGCGGATCTCGATGAAGACGATCAAGGTGACCAAAGGAGCGGAGCGGGAGACCGGTTTTATGGGGGATTACATGGGAGGACTTGTCTTCATGATGGTGCTGTATATGACCATCCTCCTGTACGGAGTGGCCGTGATGCGCGGCGTGCTTCAGGAGAAATCGTCCCGCATCGTGGAGGTGCTGCTCTCCTCGATGAGTCCCTTCCAACTGATGGTCGGCAAGCTCGTCGGGTTGGCGGCCGTGGGCCTCACGCAGATCGCGGTCTGGATCATAGCGGCGTCCTTTCTCTCCTCCCACGCCTCCCAATGGCTGCACAGGGATATCCCCCATATCGTGTCTTCGACGTCATTGGCGTTCTTCGCTGTCTTCTTTTTCTTAGGATACGCGCTCTATGCTACGCTGTTCGCGGCCGTAGGAGCCATGTGCAACTCCGAACAGGATGCCCAGCAGTTCCAATTCCTGATCATCCTTCCCCTGATCATACCCATCCTGGCCAATATGTACATCACCCAGAATCCCGACAGTTCCATATCCATCGCCCTCTCCCTCATCCCCTTGTTCGCGCCCATGGTGATGTTCATCCGCATCCACATCCTGACGCCGCCCGCCTGGCAGATCGGGGCCTCCATCGGGCTGCTTGTGGTCACGATTGGGCTGACCGTGCTGCTCGCCGCCAGAATCTTTCGCGTGGGCATGTTGATGTATGGCAAACGCGCGTCCCTAACC